>JAGRAG010000052.1 GCA_020435025.1 Bdellovibrionales bacterium
TTCTGCTTCATTTCTTGCAATCGCAAAAAGCGATCGTATTTTCTCTGAAGAGATTTAGGAATTCTTAATCCCAAATCCCATTCACTGTTTTTTCGAATAAGATTCACCCAAGAACTGTATTCGTCGGCCAACCTAAAAAAAAGAGGGTCATTGATTCGCTCATTTTGGCTTTTTAACCAATTTATATGCTCTTTTGAAATCCGTTCGCGATGAATTAATAAAAAGTAGCGAGCAAAGACCTCTCTTCGGTCTTTATAATTCTGGTGATCAAGATTCAACGGAAGCATCATTTCGACGAAAGACCTTTGCATTCAATTTTGATATAAGACTTTTTAAATAGAAAAACACACCTCTAAATGTGATCCAAACAGGATTAAAACTAGTGATCTCTTCGCCAATACCAAAGCGCTGCGTAATTTTTTTCTCGGGGACATAGGTTCCAAAAATGCGATCCCAGATCATTAAAAATCCAGCATAATTTCTACGACTGTTTGGATGGTGATGAAGTCTATGGCTAGCTGGGGTGTTGATCACTCCTTCTATCAGAGGCACTTGTCCAATAACACGCGTATGACACCACCACTGTAAAAATAAAATATAAACAAGACTCACCATAATGTATCCAGGTTGAAATCCTAACAAAGCCAATGGCATGTACAGTATTCCACCCAAAAAAGCCATAATCCAAGAAGTTCGTGCTCCCGTTGATAAATTCAAATCCGTACTTGAATGATGGACCTCGTGAACGGCCCACAAGATATCAAGTTCATGATTCAATCTATGCTGCCAGTAGTAGAAAAAATCTGTCACGATAAATGTCACAATAAAGGCACCCACTCCCGTACCAACATTCCATGGAGCAAATTGAAAGGCCCAAACTAAGAAAAAAGATTTAACACCTAAGGGTAAAATAGTATTGATGAGATTATTGCCCATACTAATCAATATATTCATTAAGGTTTCCCGAAAAGTATAAACTACTATCGCGCGTTTTCGACTGTAATAGTACTCTCCAAACATCAAAGCCACATGAAAAACGGAAAGTGCAATAAGGATGACTTTAAATGAGGTATCTGTAGGCAACATAGCTCACCTACACTTCAGCCACAGTTTCATAAACTTTGGATACCGGTTGAGACAAAACACCCATCTCTTCCCCGATCTGTTTAAATAGTAAGACGGCATGATCTAAATCAGCTCGCGAATGCTTCGCCATAAGACTCACCCGAATCCTCTGCTGCTTTACAGCAGGGTACTCAATTCCATTTACAAAAAGTCCACGGGAAGCCAACCTCCGATTAAACTCTCGAATGCTAATATGATTAGGAATAAGAACAGGTACGATGGGAGTCAGAGAACTCACACGGTATCCAGCTTCATTCATTTTCGCTACAAAATAGCGAACATTCTCGTGGAGTCTTTCCCGCAATGATGGTTGGTTCTTGATAATTTCTAATCCTTTCAGCACACCCGCAACTGTTGGAATTGGCAGATGTGCTGAAAACATATAACTTCTAGAAAAAAATCGAAGATAGTCGATAATCTTTCTGGGACCAGCGAGAAACCCTCCCGTCATTGACAGAGCTTTACTAAATGTTCCCATATAAAGATCAATGTCACTTTCTCTAGAAAAAAATTCGGCTGTACCAGCCCCCGTGGTTCCTAAAACTCCCGTTCCATGAGCATCATCTAAAACAACAAAAGCTCCGTGCTGCTTAGCCACATCAATAATACGATCCAGTGGGCAGATGTCTCCATCCATTGAATAGACTCCCTCAACAACCACGAACAGTGTCGAACGGTCTTTCATTTCTACTTTTTGTAAAACCTCTTCTAAGCTTTCTACACTATTGTGCTTAAAAGATCTAAATGTCGCTGTTCCTTTTTTAAAACTCTTCATTCCATCAAACAAACTTGCATGGTTGAGCTCATCGTAAACTACAACATCCCCAGAACGGACAAGGCAGGTGACCCAACCCATGTTGGCTTGATACCCACTTGAGTAGAGTAACGCATCCTCTTGAGATTTATTATCAGCTAAAGCCCTTTCCAACTCTCGATGCAAACTCGTCATCCCATTTAGCAATGGAGGACCACCAACTCCGACACCTTTTTCCATGACCATCTGGCAGATAAATTTTTTGATCTCTTCGTTATTGGAAAAACCCAAATAGTCATTGGAACCCATCATGATCATCTCTTGAGGTTCACTATTGGGAGTACGCTTTACTAAGACTCTAGGACCAGGTTCAGAAACAACTTCTCGTAGGTAAGGAGACATCTCACTTTCTTGACTTCTGTTTAAATAATCAGAAAAGTGGTCAACAACGGTCGCCAGTTTTTCTCGACTTCTCAAAAAATGGGCTAAATCAAGCTCCGAATTTTTCAATGTTCCCTCTTCGTCTTTGACAAACGACCCCTGCTCCCTTTTTTTATCAAAGGGAGATCACCTGCCTGGTCACAAATGGCTTTGCAGCTAGGCTCTATTCCTATTTTGCCTCTTACATGGATCAATGCACGAAATAACTAGGCGCAGCTAGGTTATCTGAGCATTAATTGATGAACTACCGCTCCTAAAAGCTTTTGATGTTCATCTATAGAGCGTTTATTCGATCTTGCGACATAGTCGAAAGGCATATCGAGTAGAGCAGAACCACTGACAAATTTCTGAGGTTCACTCCCCTCTTTGACAACGCCTAAAACCTGAAACGAAGAGGCATCTTGGGCCAACTGAGGCAGATCTTCTTCATTTAAGGTCATAAGCACATTAAAATCCCCATGTTCGGCAAACAACAATGACTCCCAAGGCCAAGTTTTATCACTGCAATACTGCAAAGCCTCTGACCGAACCTTAAAATCTGTCACATCAATTTCAGCTGAAACGTTGTTAAGATGCAGCAAAGTAGACAAAGTCGTCATAAAACCATCGCTCGTATCCATAGCTGAAGTCGCATACCGAGATATAATATGACAACACTCCAAAGAAGGCTTTGGAAAAAAAACCTGCTCCAGTTTTTCTCTCCACGGCTCATCTTCATTTAAAAAACTAAATGCCAATGCCGGACCAATTCCAAACTCGCCCAGTAAAACAATAATGTCTCCGGGAGAAGCCCCTTTTCGAGTTGACGGAGCCACTTCCGATAGCCCTAATCCCGTAGTCGTCACCGACAAATCCCTTGCGCTTCCTGAATCACCACCCAGAAGAGGGACGGAAAAATAGTCCAATGTGGTGACCAACTCTTCTTGAATGGTCCTTTTAAATTCATCCGTTGCCGACAGTGGCCATAAAATAGATGAAGACACACCCATGGGCTGGACTCCCACAGCGCAAAGATCAGAGAGCGAGGCCACAGCCGCGATGCGAGCCACTGTCTTAGGATCTTTGTACAATCCGAAAAGCAACTCCTCAGAAACACTATCAGAAGTGAGCGCAAGATACTGAGAAGAAGATAGCTTTAGAATCTCGCAATCGGCTTCATAAAAAAGGTTCGTCTGAAAAGGACTCCGTTTCGTCCAACGAAGCCACTTGTGCATCTCTTCAATCTCAGAAATTTTCATGGAGTTCTCCTAACAGATAACACTCATCGCTTTGGAATGAATATTCCACCAAACTTGAGTGGCTGGAAAAACTTCTCCGTCCACCTCTAAGTTCAAAGGGGTATTATCGCGATGGACAATATGAAGCCGTTTCACCCTCTGACTAAAATTGCTCTCTGATCGAGGAAAATAGCCCTTCGTTAGACCCAATGCCGTCTTAAACAATCCCATCATACTTAAATCAAAATTGGCCTTAACCATCAAATCGCCGTCGTCCAGATCCGGCTCCTGATCAAATTTGAAACCACCCCCAAAGTGTTTTCTTTTGAGAACCGCTAAATTGTTAATCGCCCAACAATGCCTCGCTCCGTCTATTTCTAAATCTACTTTATAAGTTTTATTTTTAAAAAGGCTATAAAGGGCCACGGCGTGAATGGCCAAGCCCGTAGAAATCTTCTTTAAAAGAGGAAGCCACCATAATTCATTACTATTAAAAAGGTGGTTTGCTTGGGAGGTGATACCTATACTTGTATTTAACAAAAAATACCTCTGAAACCTTTGACCTGAATACTCCCATTCCACCTGACCGATATCTATTTTCTTTAATCTATTGCGATTGACTCGCAAATAGGGACGCTTCCTCTGTAAAAAAGGTTTATGCGCATCATTCGAAGAGCCCACTCCGATGGCGCCCATCTCGATGAGATCGCAATACTCCGGATACTCCTCA
>JAGRAG010000053.1 GCA_020435025.1 Bdellovibrionales bacterium
GAAAAAATAGCTTTCCTTGTCCCTGCCCTAGTCCAGCCCCCCAGATTCCACCAGAATGAAAACTCAACATACTTTGAATCACCTGAAAGCCTTTTTTAGCCGGATCCGCCCAAGGGTCTAAAAACGCAAGAATGCGAGCCTGGCGATAAGGAACACTCCAAACTAATAAATAAAATGCGGGCACCGAAGCCAAGGCCGACGCCAAAAGATACCTTAAGGGCATTCCATAAACAAAAATAGTTCCTAAGAAAACAGCGCAACAAATAACAATCGTTCCAAAATCGGGTTGTTTTAAAACCATAAAAAGAGGAACTACGGTGATCAATGTCCAAATTAAGTACTTCCACTTTCCGATTTTTTGCGAGTCCATACAGAGAAAATAGGCCGTCACAAATGGAAAGCTCAACTTCAACAACTCACCTGGCTCAAATCGGAAGCCCATAGGTAACTGAAGCCATCTTACCGCACCTCCTGACTTAATTCCCAAGCCAGGAACGAATGTCAGCCCAATGCCGACAACTGCGATCACCCACAACATCCAACCCCACTGTCTTAGATGTTTCCAAGGAACCATATACCCCGAAACCAGAGCGACAACTCCCAAACAGGCATAGATCGCCTGTTTTTTAAAAAAATAAAGACCATCGCCATACTGCTCTATTGCAAAGATGTAGCTGGACGAATAGACCTGAACAACCCCCAACCCAATGAGAAACAAGAGAACCAACAAAAGGCCCTGATCCAGTCGGGGTTCAGAGGATTTCAACGACGTTTTCTTCACATATTAATGATAATCTTCGCCATGATATTTGAGTACCGACTAAGGACTAAATCACATCGCAAACATAAAGTTTAAAACCGCACCCTTTGATTACGGTAAAAGGATGCGGTTTTAAACAAAAAAAGCCTGTCGGAGGACAGGCTTTTTTAATGATTTGAGATTTAAATTGAGTTTACAAAAGTGGAGCTAAGATCAATGCCACGATAGAAATCAATTTAATAAGAATGTTCATCGCGGGGCCAGTGGTATCTTTGAAAGGATCACCCACGGTATCACCGATAACCGCTGCACCATGAGCTTCTCCGCCTTTTTTCTCACCAGGAACGTCACCTGTTTCGATAAACTTTTTCGCATTATCCCAAGATCCACCAGCATTAGACATTAAAAGAGCTAACACAACACCAGTTAAAAGAGATCCGGCTAGCATTCCACCAAGAGCCGCAGCACCTAAAACAAACCCAACAATAATAGGAGCAATCACCGCTAAAAGAACGGGTAAGATCATTTCTTTTAATGCTGCATTCGTAGAAATTTCCACGCAACGAGCCGTATCGGGTTTACCCGTACCAGCAAGAAGCCCTGGGATTTCTTTGAATTGACGACGGATTTCAGCAACCATTTCTTGAGCCGCTTTTCCAACCGAAGTCATGGTCATAGCCGCAGCTAACAACACAACCATCGCTCCAATTAAAAGTCCAACCACAACATCTGGTTGACCAATATCCATAACAACGGCTTGTCCAGAAGCCGCTTCAACAGCTTGCTTAAAGGCAACAAACAGAGCCAACGCAGTCAAGGCAGCAGAACCAATAGCAAAACCTTTTCCGATAGCGGCCGTTGTATTTCCAATAGCATCCAGACCATCTGTAATGGAACGAACTTCATCACCAAGTTCTGCCATCTGTGCAATTCCACCAGCGTTATCCGCAACAGGACCATAAGCATCGATAGTCATGGTTACACCCACAGTGGCTAGCATTCCAACAGCAGCCATAGCGATTCCATAAAGACCTGCCTGTGAAAAGGACAACCAAATAGCTCCACAAATAAGAATTAAAGGAGCCGCACAAGACTCTAAACCAACAGCGAATCCAGCAATGATATTTGTAGCAGGTCCCGTTTTAGATGCTTCGATAATACGAAAAACGGGTTTAGAAGCCGTGTAATACTCGGTTGCTTTACCAATTAAAAATCCAGCAACAGATCCACCTAAAATTGCCCAGAAAATTCCCGAGCTCAATCCATACATTCCAATGGCAACCCAAGTTCCAATAAGGAAAAGCACACCAGCAACCACTTCAGATCCCATAAGAGCTTTAGAAGGGTCCATGTTCTTAAAGACATTCATTCCTAAGATACCAATAGCCGATGCAACAAGACCAATAATGGCCATAGTCAAAGGAAGAACCATCAATGAGCTCTGTCCATTTGCTCCAGTAGTCAAGCCAGCAAGATCTGCCGCACTCATTGTGGCCGCAATCGTGATCGAAGCCACCATCGCTCCCACGTAGGATTCAAAAATATCGGCTCCCATACCAGCAACGTCACCAACGTTGTCACCCACGTTATCGGCGATCACACCAGGGTTACGAGGATCATCTTCAGGAATACCGGCTTCCAATTTACCCACTAGGTCCGATCCCACATCGGCAGCTTTTGTAAAGATACCGCCACCAATTCTTGCAAACAAAGCAATAGATGAAGCACCCATAGAGAAGCCAGATACAACACCAGCTGAAGCAGGGTCACCGTTTACAAAAAGAAGGTAAAGACCACCAAGCCCAATAAGCCCCAAAGATGCTACTGACATTCCCATGACCGCACCACCATTAAAGGCCACAAGCAGGGCTGCGCCCACGCCTTTATCCTTTGCGGCAGCGGCCGTTCTAACATTACCTTTAGTAGCCGCTTTCATTCCAATAAAACCTGCTAAACCAGAAGCAAATGCTCCAGACACGAAAGCAATGGCGGAGTATAGTCCAAGTTTCCAGCCAAGAAGGCCCGCAACAACGACAACGAACACTAATAATTTAGTGTACTCAGCACGAAGAAAGGTCATTGCACCTAAGTGAATTTCTTCTCCGATCGCCTTCATTTTATCTGAGCCTACACTCTGTTTAATGACCCCTAAATACGTGATCAATGCGAAAACTAAACCTAGCCCTCCGGCAACCGGGGCTACTATTGCAGCATCCATAGACATGATACTCCCTCTTATTTGAGTAAATTGCTTAATAATATGTATAAAGAACGCTCATAATTCCCAACTTCGGTACTATAAGTCAATAGGTAAAAGTCGGTTTTAATAGGTAAACAAAGCGCTCCACACCACCAACTGACGCATCACGCAAGTCGAAAACACCCACTCTATGAACGGTACTTAACGGATTTCATATTTTAAAAATCGACAAGAAATATTTCCATTGTGAACGGGCACTTTTAAGGAAGCCTTTAAATGCAGATGTCGGGTCAATTCTTCATTTCCTGACAAAATCCAGCAGGTCCACCCCTGAAACTGTCTTTTTAAGGTGTGCGCAAAGTCTTTGTAAAGATCCGACAACTCATGCGTGACACCCAAACGCTCTCCATACGGAGGATTGACAATAATCATTCCCGTTTTACCTTCTAGTTCCTCAGGAGGAGTGAGAGTTTCAACGAGTCGCCGATTAAAAGTGATCCACTCATCGACCCCCGCTCTTTGGCTGTTCTTGCGGGCCACACTTAAGACTTTATTGTCGGAGTCCGATCCAAAAAGCATCAAACCTTCCGGCTCGCGCTCTTCTTCGATGGCCGTTTGCAGGACTTCGTCCCACGCCTCTTTTTGAAAACCCTTTAGACGTTGAAAGGCAAACCCTCTACGCATGGACCCCGATGCCATATTTGCCGCCATCATTGCTGCTTCTATTAATATGGTTCCCGAGCCACACATAGGGTCCACCAAAGGCATCTCGGGCGTCCACCCGGACAATCTGATTAAAGCAGCCGCGAGGTGCTCCCTTAGAGGAGCCTCTCCCGCCTCCAAACGGTATCCTCTTTGCGACAGTGTTTGCCCTGAAGTGTCCACACCGACAGAAACACTGTTTTTAATAACCCGAACCACCACTCGCATATCAGGATCCCGTGTATCAATATCTGGACGTCGATCAAACTGTTCATAAAATTGATCAACAATGGCGTCTTTTATTTTTAGGGCAATGAAACGTTGATCCTTAAAGGTCTTACTTTCCCGAGTCGAAGCATCAATAGATAGAGTCTGCTCCGGATCAATGTATTTCGTAAAATCATGCTGGCGAATTTTCTTATAAAGCTCATCATTCGTGTGAGCTTCAAAATCTAAAACTGGCAAAATGACTCGAGAGGCCGTCCGTAAATACAAATTGGCTTTGTAGCAATCTGACCAGTTGCCCTCAAACCAAACACCCGTGGACTCTTTTTTAAGAGTCTTTAATCCCAACTCTTTTATTTCTTTTTCTAATTCATCGATCAAACCCTTAGAGGTGATCGCCATAAACTTCGCCATTAAACACCCTAACAGCAGGCCTTTTCCTGATTTTAATATTTTACTGAGATTTCTTTTCTTCTTTAGTTTCTAAAAGGTTGTCGTAAACCTTTTTTTCTATATCTGCCTTCTCAACTTTTTGAATCACCGCCGGCAGCTCATCTTGAACTTGAATATCTTCATCATCGATACCCCCTGGGTACCTTTTTGATCGAGCTCTCTCGGATGCCGCTTCCGACTCCTGCACTGTTGCTGTATCAGCAACAACCGCAGTCACCAAAAAACTTTGTCCTAAAAGCGCTCCAATGACGAAGCCAATAAGTGATTTCATGATTTTAACATAATGCGTATTTGAGACCTTGTCCACCCTTGAAAGAGCGGTCCTTGCAATTGCCAAAGATTTTACGATGAGAATATGTGATTATTTCTTTTTGGTCGGTTTTGAGGATCTCCGAGGAATCCTTTTTTTAGCCTTCATACCCGCTTTAGCTGGCTTTCGAACAGCCCTTTTCTTTTTAACACTGCTCACCTGTCTCTTTTTCCCTCTTACCGAGGTTTTTTTCTTACTAGCAATGCGCCTTTTGAATTTCTTTTGCTTCCGGAATTTTGCCAACTCCGCCGCCTTTAGTTTGGCGGCTTTTTTCTGTTCAGCTAACTCTTTAAGGCGCTTTTTCCTTAGGATCTTTTGCTTTTCAACGGCATCAGGCACAAAGGGCTCTATCGGCTGACCATCAAAGCCGTCGGCTACCTGAGGTGCGATGGGTGGAATATCATTGATTTCTTGAAGCGGGGGCATCTCTTTGGACCCGGTCACATCGACGGCCTCAGCAAAGACGGAAAATGTTAAAATGACAGCAAGAACACAGAGTCCTTTTTGAAACACCCAATTCATAAGGCTTATATCGGTAAATTTACAGAAAATCTTGGCTATTTACGAGAAAACAGGACCAGATAATCGTCTGTGGTTTGCCATCGGAATCTGGCGACGAACCTTGTGGATTCTCTGCGGGTCTAACGTAAAAGAAAGGACTTGTGGGTGATCTTCTGTGGCCTCTTCTAAAACTTCGCCCCACGGGTCGACCACCAAACTGTGCCCATAGGTGAAACGCGATAGAGAGCCACTTTTGTGTTCCCCCCCTTGAGCGGGAGCCAAGACAAAGGCCTGAGTTTCTATGGCGCGCCCTCGTAAAAGAACATGCCAGTGCGCCTTCCCTGTAGGAACTAAAAAAGCCGCTGGAACTAAAAGCGCGTGAACCCCCATTTTAGAATAGTGGCCATACAGCTCAGAAAATCGTATGTCATAACAAATAGATAAACCGATCTCCCAGCCTTTTATGGTCAGGGTCGCAGGCCGTTCTCCATAGGAGAACTGATCGGATTCGCGCAAAGGACGGCTGCCCTCGACATCGACATCAAATAAATGAATTTTTCGATAAGCCTCTTCCACTTTTTTGTGGGGCCGAAAAACCAAAGTGCTGTTGTACACCTGATTTTCTACCAACGTCGGGTTTCCACCAACAACAAAGGTCCAACCCATTTTATCAACCCAATTTTGCAACTCCTGCCAAATGGGATCATCTAAAGAATAGGCTTTTTTATCCTCACCTACCCGAAAGAAAAAAGCATTTTCAGGAACGACCACCAAATCCCAAGAGCCGTGGTCCTTGTGGCCCGCTACTAGGTTTATAATTTGCTTAAGATTTTCCGCAAAATCTTCGCCAGACCTTAACTGTAAAATAGCTCCATGAAGAGGATTACTGGGTATTTGTGGATTCATTCACTTTGGCTTTGGGCACCGCAATAGTGGCGGCAGAGGTGACGTCTTTACATTTCCAGGCAGCAGCACCAAGGTTTTCTTCAATATTTTTTAAGTATCCAAGACAACTTTCAATTCGGCGTCCATTCCCAACAATGCGGTCTACCCCGGATTTGGTGTAAATGGTTTTACAGCTACCCTCATCATTTTGAATCACTCGAATCGACCGTACAATTTTACGGTTCTTACACATAACATAATTGGTGGGTTGATTCACTGAAGCTAATGCACTTCCGGCAAACCCTAATCCAGACAAGACTACAGTGATAATTATTATAAGTCGAATCCCCTTCATCATGATTTCAACCTAACACAGACCACCACCCTGCCGTCCAGTATTATTTGAGGCTGTCGCCAAACGGCCATCTTTGAAAATAAAATACTTCAGCTCT
>JAGRAG010000054.1 GCA_020435025.1 Bdellovibrionales bacterium
GAAGTATTTTATTTTCAAAGATGGCCATTTGGCGACAGTCTCTAAAAGTGATCAACGAAATGGATTTTGATGAGAAACGTTCAGGTGCTGACCGCGGCAGGAGTGGCTGCAATTTTCTTTTTACAATTTTTAATGCTCCTTTTGCCTAAGGATTATTTTCCGTTTTGTCGCTTTCCAATGTATGCAGGAAGACTTTATGCCGAAGGTTTCTCATTAGCGGAGCTTTGTCTTTCCAAAGAAGAGCTCGGTTTGAGCGCCGAATTCGGTCTGTCTTGTCTGCCATTTGGATTTGAATTCAACAAAGTGAGAACTAGTACGCTGCCCCGATGGCATCAGATGTATCGATTAGGGCAATCCGAAGCCCGTCTCGACGATAGAAGATTCTATAAAGTTTGGCGAACCACGGTCCGTTCTGTTGAGAGCTCTCAAATCAAACTTCCGGTTTATGCCAGTGTTTGGTTACGGAAGTGGAGTCAGATTGATTCAAAAAATTGGCGTCAGCCCGATACTGTGGAACTTCTCTATCAAGGTAAAATCGATGGTCCACAGCTTTAGTTGGTTTCTGGAAAGGCTGTGGGGATCCCCCGTATCGTCAAAACAGGTGGCTGTTTTTCGTGTGGTCATTTGTCTATTGTTCTTCGTCATTGGGCCAGAGGAGAGTCAGTGGGTGAGTTCGCGTTGGAATCCTGTGGGTTTTTGGCCAGAGGACAGTATGTTGTCCGCAGACACTCTGCACATTTTACACAATGCACTTCGAGGTTGTGTCGGGTTAGCTCTCGTCGGCTTTGGTGGGCGAGCGGTCTTGGCTCTAGCGGGGCTCGGATCTGCTTTTTTTATTTCTTATTCTTTTAATTTTGAACACAATCAGATTCTCTCTGCACTAACTTTCGCGATGTTGGCCCTGGCTGTTTTACCTGCCAATGACAGTTGGTCAGTCGATCGGCTTTTGGGATTTCCGATCAAAGAAAGAACGGATGCCGAATTGATTTGGCCATTCAAACTTGTTCAAGCCTATGTCATGAGTATTTATGCGGCGGCCGGATTTGCAAAATTGCAAATGTCTGGTTGGGATTGGGCGTTTTCAGAAAACTTTCCGTTGATTTTAGTGTCGAGCGAATCGAGAAGCATTATAGCTGACCTGCTATTAGATGGGCCCTGGGAGTTGATTCAAATGGGGGCGGCTTTGGTTGTCCTACTAGAAGTGCTATCGCCTTTTATGATTTTAAGTTCAAAATTACGGATTTTTTTTGCATTGGAAATCGTGGTTTTCCAAGTCGGAGTGACACTGATTATGGGGCGTCACTACGCTTTTTTAAGTTTTCCACTTATTTATTTGATGAGTTTGCCTTGGAGTGAGTGGAGGAGGAGTCATGAAACTAAAACTGTCTGAAAGTCAAGATCAGATCCTCTTGGCAGCGATCACGTGTTCTTTGTTGGTTTTGGAACTGGCTTTTGTGCGTTTGTTGGACATTTTGTTATTCCCAAGGATCACGTCGACGGTCATTACCTTGAGTTTATTTTCTTTCGCTATAGGTGGTATCTATGTCGCGCGATTGAGTGGTCAACGAAAAGATCTGAAGGATTTTATAGAATCTGCAATTTTTAAATATCTATGGGTCTGTTTAGGATCTTTGTTTGTGATATTGATGTTACGTCTGCCAAAAAACGTGGTTCTTACTTACGATATTTATCTATTTTGGTTTTTACTGTTTCTCTGCCTACTAATTTCGTTGCCTATGTCGATTGGTGGAGCCATTGTCGTCGCATTTTTTACAAAAAGTCATAAGGTAGCGAAAACTTATCTTTTTGATATGCTGGGGGCCGGGATCGGAGTTTCTCTGTTTTACGGTTTGTTTAGTCCTTTAGGACCTACCGGCTTGGTCTCGCTTTCATTATTTTTTGTTCTAATTGTCTGTTGGTGGATCGGTTCTGAAAAAAAACATTGGGTCGGAGCCATGCTGCTCCTTCCACTCGTTGGTCTTCCAATACTCGAACGAAGCTATTCGATTCGTCCGTTAGTTAACAAAATGGGAGGCTTGGATCAAGGTAAAGAGATTGATGTGAGTCTCTGGGATCAGGAAGGGTACTTATCATTGGTTAGTTGGAATGACGACGAAGATCGCTCGGCACAAAAAGTTTTTTTGTATGATGGAGGAAGCATGGCTTCTACCATTTATTCTTTTGATGGCGACTATGAGCGGCTGCGGAATGCTTTTATGGAGGATCCGTTAAAGCACTTTAGCAGATTGACAGTGCCGCTGGCTCACTACTTACAGAGAGATTCTCATCAAAAGGCTTTTATTATTGGCTCGGGTGCAGGACAAGAGGTGAAGGCGGCCTTAATGTATGGCGCTAGCGAAGTTGTTGCCGTGGATGTTTCTCGGACTGTTTTAGATTTAAGTAGAGGTCTCTTGTCGGGGTTTAATGGTGGAATTTATAACCATCCAAATGTCAGAGTGTATTATGGGGAGGGGCGCTCCACTCTTTACACTCTCAAAGAAACTTTTGATATCATTCAGATGTTCAGTTTGTATTCCAGTTCGAGTCTTTCTGACAATCGAGGTGCTTTACAGGCCGTTTATTCTTTAACAGTCGAGGCCTTTAAAGAGTACTTTTTTTTTTTTTTTTAAAAGGGTGTTTTGCAAATTAATAAAATCAATTTCCAGAGAATCGTCGCAACTGCGGCCACGGCATGGAAGGAGTTAGGGCTTACAGAATTTGAGAAACATGTTGTTGTGGTAGAAAGACGTCGAAGGGACCTTTTCCCGACCATTCTCATTCGTAGGACACCTTGGACGGAGCAGGACCTACAGGACATTCAGAGTTATTTAAATAATCATCCTTCCGAAGGCTATCGTATTTCTGTGCATCCCTTTGAGGATTCAAAAAAATGGTATCTGAAAGGAGGGCCTACTCCAGAGAGATATGCTCGAAGTCATATTGATTTACGGCCGACAAGAGATGATAGGCCATTTTTTTCCAACAATCAAAAACCCTTTCATCGTATAGAAAGGCCGTCCGTCCTAACTGAGGGAAGACCTGAATTTAATGAAGTCAAAGTACTAAAAGCCATGGGTCCGATTGATATAATTGATGTGGCGCTCATTGTTTTTGCGTTGGCTGTTCTGCTCTTGATAATG
The DNA here is from genome assembly GCA_020435025.1 of Bdellovibrionales bacterium. Taxonomy (GTDB): domain Bacteria; phylum Bdellovibrionota; class Bdellovibrionia; order Bdellovibrionales; family UBA1609; genus JAGRAG01. The sequence goes on from JAGRAG010000054.1 coordinate 3,141, forward strand.
AGTTCAAGACATGTGGATGTCTCTTATATTTTAAGGAACCCTCTTGAGGCCAGTCACCTCTTTTTCATTGGCGCTGGCTTTATCTTTATTGAATTTTTATTTCTCTATGTATTCGAGTTGATTTCTCATTCTGGTCAAGTGACACTGGTTTTGGTGATCGGAGTTTTGACATTGTCAGCAGGACTTAGCCAATTCCTGTTTAGAAAGTGGCATTGGGATGAATTTTTCGCCACTCCGAAAATTGGATTCGTCCTGTCCGTGTCTTTATTTCTTTTTGGACTTTTGGGAGTGGACCGAATCGGCCTTTTAAGAGAGATTTCCTCGTACGGTATGCGCTATTTCGTAGTAATCCTAGTTATTTCATATTTTGGAGTTCTACTTGGTCACTTTTTTCCTGCGGCACTAAAAAGGATGGGTGAGAGGGGGAAATTAGAAATGGGGTGGATCCTCAATGCTCTTGGCTTTGTCGTTGGAGGAGTGTGTTCCATAGTGTTGTTTCAGGCGTTAGGTTTTAGGATAAGTTGTATGATATTGTCGGGA
>JAGRAG010000055.1 GCA_020435025.1 Bdellovibrionales bacterium
ACATCATCTAACTCAACAAATGCACCATAATCGGCGAGGCTCACAATTGTGCCTTCCAATTTTGTTCCAATTTTAAATTTGGTTTCAACATCAGCCCAAGGATCTTCACGAAGTTGTTTTAAACCCAAGCTCACACGCTCTTTAGAGTCATCAAACTTAAGAACCTTGACGTCAAGTTCATCACCCACATTTAAAATTTCTGATGGGTGCTTCACTCGTCCCCAACTCATATCTGTGATATGAAGAAGTCCGTCCATTCCACCCAAATCAATAAAAGCACCATAATCAGTGATATTTTTTACGATACCTTTAACAACGGAACCTTCGCGCATCTGATCCAAAGTTTGAGTTCTGAGGCTCTCTCTTTCTTCCTCAAGAAGGACACGTCGAGAAAGAACAATATTTCCTCGTCGTTTGTTAAATTTAATAACTTTGAATTTATAAGTTTTGCCGAGGTAAACATCCATATTGCGGACAGGTCGGAGGTCAATTTGGCTACCGGGTAAGAAAGCTTTCACACCGATATCAACGCTGAGTCCACCTTTGACTTTTGCAATGATCGTTCCTTCAATAACTTCTTCTGATTCTGCGGCTTTAGAAATGTCATTCCAAGCACGAAGCATATCTGCTTTATCTTTCGATAGAACAATCATGCCATTGTCGTTTTCAATTTTATCAATATAAACTTCAACTTCCGCTCCAACTTCGATTCCCTTTCCATTAACTACACGAAATTCACTAATAGGAATCAAACCTTCGCTTTTGTACTGAATATCCACAAGAACGTAGTCCTCTTGGACATCAACGATTTTGCCATTGACAACATCGCCTACTACAAAATCTCTATCTTTTAGAGATTGATTGTAAAGTTGTTCGAAAGATTCTCCTGAAGCTGAGGAGCTTTCAAAACCGGGATTCTCCGGTACTTCATCATCGGCCGCATCTAAGATGGCTAACGCCTTTTCCCTTGCAATTTGGGCTTTTGATTTTTGTTTGTTGTTTGTATCAACCATATTCACTCACTTACCTCCTGCGGAAAGATGGGTCTAGCCCTTCTTTCCTTATATTTCTTACTCTGTAAGATCAGTCCGTTATAGATGGTAAATACTTAAAGTCAAAGAGAATTTACACTTTGCAACAATTAGATTCGAATTCGACATAATCCGACAAATTTTTACTGATATTCAAAATAGAAAAAGCCTCAAACGGCTCCCTTTCATGAGGCCTAGGTGGTTTAGTCTCTCGAAACCATTTGCGAAAAAAGCTCTCTGGCCTTTGTTTCGACTTTGGAAACTACCTCTTCTAAGCTCATAGCACTGGTATCAATCACCAGAGCACCTGCTGGAACCTCTAAGGGAGCAGCCTTTCTTTGAGAATCCTGATCATCACGGGCCCTTTGGGCTTCTAACACCTGTGAAACTTCGCCGCCCTGTTCTTGAACTCTTCGTTCCGCTCGGCTCTCACTGCGTGCCGTCAAATAGACCTTTAAAGGGGCCTTGGGGAAGACCACGGTTCCACAGTCTCGTCCCTCAGCAACCAAACCCCGGACATGATTCAAGCAGTCTCTTTGCGCCTGTAACAAAGCCTGACGAACCTTGGGGAACGCACTGATTTTACTGGCAACCGTTCCAATTTCTTCTAAATATATCTGATCCGTTACGTCAGCTCCCTTATAATGACACTTGGTCCGATCAGATGCCATTTCAATGCTCCAAGAAACTTGCTCACAGGTCTCAACAATAGCTGCTTCACTTGTAATATCCACACCTTCTTGCTCAACAATATAAGCCAATCCCCGATAAAAGGCTCCCGTTGAAACCCACTGCCAACCTAAATTCTTCGCTAATTCTCGACTCATGGAAGTTTTTCCAGAGGCCGCTGGTCCGTCTACTGTAATCACATTTTGGCTTATCATTATTTTTTGATTCCTACTCTTAGTTGAGAAAACCTTGTTAAATCGATCTCAAAACCTCTTCTAATGCAGACATAGCCATCTGATTTTCTTCCGGCAACCCCACACTCAATCGCAAATGAGTCATTAAACCGTACCCTTTAACCGGTCTCATGATAACTCCTTTTTGTAGAAGCCTCTCATAAACTGCACTGCTATCATGCCCTGTATCGAAAAGAACAAAATTACCTTGGGAGGGCCAATATTTCAGCTGAAGACGCTCCAATTCTTTATAAAAATAGTCTAAACCTTGCCAATTGACCTGTTGAGAGCGCTGAAGGAAGTCCACATCCTTTAACGCTGCTGCCGCCCCTACCTGTGCCAAACTGTTAACATTAAAAGGATTTCGCACGCGATTGACCAGATCAATAAGTTCCGGCTCCGCCAACATCCATCCAATTCTCAAGCCCGCAATTCCATAAACTTTACTCAAAGTCCGAAGCACAACAAGATGAGGATATTTTTTTTGCATCTCGATGCTGTTGGGATAGTCTTCGGCTCTTACAAATTCATTATAAGCCTCATCCAAAACGACTAGAAAATCCTGGATATCTTTTGTCGCTTCCAATAAGCTCGTCAGTTCCTCCGTGTTGATATAACTGCCTGTCGGGTTATTAGGATTTGCGATAAAAATCATTCGCGGCATCTGTTTTTCCCTACTTGTAAGGCGCTCGATAAAAGCGGGAATGTCATAACCCATCTCCGCATTTAAAGAGATTTTTTCAATTTGGACTCGCGCCGCCTGTGCACACAACTCATAAGCAATAAAAGCTGAAACACTCGTGAGAATTCTCTCTCCAGGTTCCGCAAACACCCGTACTAATAAATCGATTAGCTCATTAGATCCA
>JAGRAG010000056.1 GCA_020435025.1 Bdellovibrionales bacterium
AGCAAAGGGTTCCGTTGATACTAAATGTGATCGGCGATGTATTCGGCTAGGGCCGCAATGGTGAGAGATGGATTGGGTCCCAGGGACGTCGGGATGATGCTGGCGTCGACCACATAAAGACCCGGATGTCCAAAGACCTCTCCATGTGGGCTAACCACTCCTTCAGAGGGGCTCTCACCCATACAGCATCCGCCAATGGGATGAACGGCGATGATTTTATTTAAGTGGGTTAAAGGATTGTCCGCGAACTCGCCTTGCATTTTTTGGGCGATTTGCTTCATTTCTCGGCGCACACGATCATAGTGCAATTGACTGCCTTTTAAACTCCAATTAATGATGGGTTCGTCATCTTCGCGCAAGGTGATCTGTCCGTCGGAGCGGTCTCGTCCCATCCCTAAAAGCATAAAGCTTTTCCTAACGAAGCGGTCACGATCGAGTGCTTTTGAGAATTCGTCTCCTACGTTGATTTCGATGACTGAATTTTTAAGACGAAGTTTCTTTTTGAGATAGGTTTTTAAAAAGTGCCAGCCCAGCTGAATCAGGTGAAGGATGCTTTCCGGGTTTGGAACTTTTCCTGAGAGATACCAAGAAAGACCAACAGGAAAACCGGCATCTTGTATGTAGCAGCTATGGGCAAAGCCATCCGGATAGGGCTGGAACTTGTATTTAATAGCACCTGTGATGACAGGTCCCATAGTGGGAACGTTGTCGTGGGGTGTATTTAAGACCGTTCCTTCTAAGTCTCCGTTCCCACACCAACCGTAGCCAAGGCGAGTGCTGAGATTTTTTAAATGACCCTGTTTTTTCATTTTTAAAAGCAGTGTGGTTGAGCCCAAAGATCCAGCAGAAAGAATGACTTTTTTAGCTTTAAGAATCGTTTTCTTAGCAGGGTTTTTTGGATCAATATAGATCACCTCGTAACCTTCAGGTTCGAGGGCACGTAGGGACTCGACAAGAGCATGAGTGAACACCTGGGCTTTTTGGCCACCAGGCTTTTCACTTCGTGCCCTTTGGATGTAATTAAGGTCCAAGGTGTTTTTAGCATGAATGTTACAACCGATATCACACTCACCACACTTGTTACATTTTGATTGGATCACTCCTTGAGCATTTAAGGACTGCTCACCGGGAAAGGCGCCTTTAAAGCGAACGGCTAAATGGGGATAGATAAACTCTGGTGGCTCGAGCGCATCGTCAGCAGTTTTTAGTTCTTGACTGATTTTTTTAAACATTTGAGTTTTAGGAGTTCCTTCAAAATAAGGATCTGAATCTTGGGGATAGGGTTCTGCTTCTAGCATCTGTAAGGCTTTGTCGTAGTAGGGAGCCAGGGTTTGCCGAGTGATGCCGCCGGGCCAACCATGAAAAGACTCTGGGTCCATGGGCATCAGAACATTAGCATAAATCAACGAACCTCCGCCCAGACCACTGGCTGTCACTGACATGAGATCATTGTCTGCGTAGTCACGAATCTCCATGAATCCATATTTTTTATCCTCAGGATCCCAAAAAAGTTTCTCTTTGATTTCATGAAGTCTTCGAGGAAACTCATGCATGCCGTACTGCTGACCGCGCTCTAGCAGGGCAACGGAATAACCCTTTTCGGAGAGTCGACAGCTCATTACAGAACCACCAAAACCTGAGCCTATCACAACAAAATCAAAATCAAAGTCAAAGTTCATAAGAACAAGCCTCCCTTGATATCATGTAGCACAAATTTCAAACTCGGGGAGCACTTCATGTAAAACAAGAGTGCGATAGTAGGTGATGGCATCATAGTTTTTCTTCCACAGTGAATCCATAAAGTCTTTAGAGTAAGGAACGTCATGGTAGATCTGATCGATGGTCTTTTCGCTTTCATCAATTTTAGATATGCCTGATTTTGGTTCAATGTACTGACAGGATTCTGGCCCAAAAGAAAAGGCGCCTGTTCGAATCTCTTCAACCCAGTGAAGATATCGATCATGACCATCTTCCATATCTAAGCTTTGAAAGAGCCTTTTCAGCTGTTCTAAATCCTGCGGCTCTAATTGGTGATTCGTCGTAAAGGAATCCCCAGTACGAAAAGAAACCAAAAAACTAAAAATGTGTTTACAGGCCTCAATATATTCTTTTGGGTTGTCTCTCTCAATCATAGCTCCTTTCCAGTCCACGTAGCGCCATTTCATATAGGGGCGATCGGGAAGACTGAGTACAGGACCGTGACCTAAGGGAAAAGTTTTACTTATAAAGAACGAGAGGAACCAACTATAAAGCTTTTTCCACCAAGGGTCCGCATAATAATTTTTGATACGCTGTGAGTGGGAATGAGGTTTTGCTTCATTCCACTCAAATATTCCTTGCACTTGGTTGATAGGATGATCAATTCCGGCGAAGCCTTGATGAGCCCAAGTGTCGGCGTAGGCGTGTAGAGACACGCCTAAAAGCTGAAGGGAAAACTCGCGATCTCGGGAACGATAGATTTTTTCAAGAATCTTTTGTGCTATAAGACTATTGGGTCGGCAGACAATTTTTTGAACAAAGAGGGAGGCGATACTCTCATCAGGTGTTTCTTCCATGTTTCCCGGTATAAAATGAAAAGGGATCCACACGTAGTGATTGGCAAGTTCTTTTAGGTTTCGATAATCTAGCATTTTGTGAGCTGCCGAATTCATTCGATAGGCGGCGCGATTATCAAAGAAGATAATTCCTGAATGAATAGCGTCGTCGACAAATTGCGAACTTTGGGCAATCGTGTGAGCCTCCTCTTTGGTGAATCCCGCTAGGCGACTGAGAGCATAGATAGAGGTAAAGTGAAAATCGATCTGCATATTAATTCATCGCTTTTTTTATAAATTCAATAAGAGCTGGAAAAACATCCCTGTCACAGTATTTGCCCATAAAGACGTCTTGATGACCATACTCAAAAAATTCTTGATACTCGATTGGAGCATCCGGTTGCATCTCCTTGATTTTCTCAAAGGTTAACTTGTTGGAGCCCGGAAAGATGAGGTTTTGATCCCCTGAGAAAAATAAAGTCGGAGGCAGTTTTCGACGTTTGACCTTTTCTAAGTAACTTTCTGGAGGATCTGCAGGGTGCTCTTTGGGATCATAGGAGACGGCCTCTTTTTTTAAAATCATTTTTCTGAGATGCCGGTAGTAGTGCATGGCTGTCCCTCCAAATAAGTCATAAAGTCGGCGATGAGTAATAGCACTTAGGTTTTTGTGCAAGTAGGCTGCTGGAAAACCCCAACCCCACATGAAGCTCACCATATGGCAGGCGGGCTCTTTGCATTCTCGACGAATCAGTCTCTCCATCCAAAAGATCCATTTGCCAAATCCTGGACCTGGAAAGTAGGGAATTTTTGGTGATAGATAAGGATAGCCAAAAACGTGTTCGATCAGATCTGGTGCAAATAGTAGTTTGAGCTT
>JAGRAG010000057.1 GCA_020435025.1 Bdellovibrionales bacterium
TTATGGAACGTCAACGTAGAAATCCACGCATGACTTTAGGTTCTTTTTCAAGATTTATAGGAATGACTCCTTCTCGTCTTCATGATGTTTTGTCAGGCAGAAATGGAATGTCATTGACCGTAGCTGAAAAAGTTGCTGATCGATTGGGATTTGATAAAGAAAGAAAAATTTTTTTCTGTTATCTCGTTGAAAGTGAGCACGGTCGCAGCCAATTACAGCGACAGATGGCCAAGCTTCGGCTGGAACAGTATCAATTGCGAAAACAGTATCAGAAATTGAATCTAGATGTTTTTGACGTTGTATCAAAGTGGCACCATTTTGCAATTTTAGAATTGACCTACTTAGAAAGCTTTCAAAGCCAATCGGATTGGATCGCTCAAAAATTAGGAATTTCAATTAATGAGTGTGAGTTGGCTTTAGACCGATTGCAACGATTGCGTCTTTTAAAATGGGAGAATGAGAAGTGGATTGCCACAAATGACTATACACTTGTCGGTGATGATATTCCTTCGACATCAATCAAAAAATATCATTTGGATCTGATTGAAAAATCGCAGATGGCTTTGTTTGATCAGTCCGTTGAAGAAAGAGAGTTTACAAGTCTGACGTTAGCTATTTCTAAGAACCAAATTGGCGAGGCCAAAAAACGCATTCGCCAATTTCAAAAAGAGTTTTGTGCGAGTATGGAAAACTCTAAGAATAAAAACACTGTTTACACAATGACTTTAGGTTTTTTTCAACTCGATAAGGAGAGTCCGTCATGATTTGTAGGCTTCTGAGTATAGGCATCGGCCTCTTCTATGGAATGAGTGCCATGGCGAGTGGTCGAATCGTAGGCAATGGTGGGGATCTTGTGGTTTGTCCTCAGTCAGTTGAGTTGTTAGATCATTACGAGGCCAAAGTTATACGCGGACTGACAATTCAATTAGGAGGGTCTGAGCTATCCGTGATGGACAAAGTTCACATAGCTTTACAGAGACTCTATCGGCTCTCTCCTGGAAGGGCAGAGATATATCAGCAGTGGGCGAATTCGTTTTTTAAAGAGTCTCAGATTCTTCATAATATCGAATTGATCGATATTCCCGATTCTCAACACATTGTTCTTCCGAAAGGATGCGTAGTAAGGCAGTTAGCGAATCAAGCAACGCAGTTGTTACCGGGACAGAAACGTTACACGATAGATGGAGACCTTTATCGGTTAATGAATAAGGATCAAAAAGCAGGTCTAGTGATTCATGAGTTGGTCTATCGGGAAGCTTTGCAATTGGGTCATATTGATTCCGTGGCCGCCCGTTGGTTGGGTTCATTGATGGCTTCAGATCAAATGGACTCCTTGTCCGTAAAAGAGTTTTTAGATTTGTTGCTATTTTTAAACTTTCCAAACGTTCAAGTTCAAAATGTTTGGTTGCAGCTTTTCAAAGGAAGTGGAGATAGCAAACAGCATTTATCGTTAACTTTTCATAATGATCAGGTCGTTCATTCGGGAGTCGCTGTGGAAGACTCCCTTTTTCATAATGGCGTTCAGAATTGGTTTGTCCGAGGACCTGTGCTGTTTTTTGAAAATGGAAAAGTAGAATCTCTCTATTTGGCGCGTAAACATTTTTTAAGTTGGAAAGAGACGATATTCGAATTGGCTCCGCAACTCATTCGATTTTATCCTTCTGGTAACCTGTCTTTGGCCATTTTAGGTAACTCCCAAGAAGTCAAAGTGCATGAGGGCCTTTCCCTTGTACTTAATGGTCACTTGGAATTTTATGACAATGGAAATATATATAGGGCCCGAGTTCAGGAAGGGCAATTTTCTTCTCTCTATGGAAAGATGAAGGTTTATCAACAGGTGCAACTATATCCAAATGGACAACCGTTGGCTTTAAAAATCCACCCATTTAAATTGCCTATTGATAGCCATTTGATCGCTATTGATGATTTTGTCTACTTTTATGAGTCAGGACATGTGAGAGCCTTTCACATTCGAAATGGGGAACTTCAGTGGCGGGTTCAAAAAAGAAGTATTTGGCTGAGTCGTCATGCTCTCATTGAGCTTTATGAAAGTGGACAGCTCTTTCGAGGAGAGCTAGCAAGAGGGATACAGCTGAAAACAGCACAAGGGGACTGGGTTACGTTATCTGCGGGGCAAAAGGTGACTTTCACAGAAACGGGAGAGGTCCAGAGAAACTCTTCTGCCCAATGATTGAAGGTGAAAGTCTTCGACATTCATTTCGAAGAATGCATTTTCTTTTTCATATCCTCGAGCCAGCCATACTTCTGTTGCAACTTGGGAAGAAGCTTGAGGTAATTGTGACAAAGTCGAATTTCTCGGAAAGTCCACAGGTTTATGTGAGGGAGTGGATAGCCACAAGGTGGTAGAGCCGGAATAGAGGGTGTTGTTGTTGTCGCGCACGAGAAAACTCACCATATGACCACTTCGTTCTGGAAAATTAATGATCATTCGGAAGTCAAAGTAGTAGGCAATGTCAATGCTTTCGGTGAGTACTTCGAGTGGATAGGGAGCTAAGTGAAACTGCAACTGTTCAGTCAGGTAACTTAGGAGCTGTTCAGTGCTTGCAGGATGAGAATTGCCTATATTGTCAGGCTTCCAATGAAAATCATCGTAGCTCAATTCAAACGAAAATAAATGAGGATCAGTACTTGAAGTCAGAAAAAACTCGGCATGGCTTTCATGATAGTTCCAAGGAAGGCGCCTAAATGTAGAGTTGCCCGTGGACCTAGGTGCTTCGGGTCTGTCTATCTGACTTTGCTGTTCTATGAGGTAGATGAAGCCCTTTTGTCGTTGGCCCTGGGAGTTTAGGACGATGAAGGTGATGGCGTGAGGAATGAAATTAAAGTATTCGGGCTGACCACGGCCATTATGGACAAAGCGAGTGAAAGGCTGATGTTGGTGGTCCTTTTGGGAGTCAACGGTCAAGCTTTGTGGGATCAATTTTAGATCCCAATAGGAAAGGTAGTTGGGAAGAATCATTTTAAGATAACGAATTTGCAATGATGTTGGAGTTTGGTAGCCATACATGGGGCCACCAAAGGTAGCTGGAACGGAAGAGCTCTGATGAGGGGCTGCAAAGATAGAAATATTTGATAGCAGCAAGAGTAGCCCTAAAATGAATAACATATGTTTAATTGTCTTCATATTCTGGTAACGTAACGGATGCAGATTGATTTACAAAAAAGTATTTTTGAGCAGCTTAAAAAAAGAAATATCATTTTGTGATTTGTAAATATTTTTCACTTTCGAGTGTCCATTTTTGATTTTGGCATAAACGGTGGTGCAGTTTTTTAACACTGTAGGCCGCCAAGGCGATGAAAGAGAGCTATGTCTTTGAAATATTTCTTGCTATTTGGGCGTAGACTATTTCGCATGGCTTCAATGCGATCTTGGACGTCCTTGGGAAGGGAATGGCTTTCAGTTTTTAGAACAAAATATATTCCTGCAAAGGCGGTCTTTGTCAGTTCCGAACGAAGGGGCAGATAGGTTTCGCGAAGTAATTTGTAGTCATCAAAGGAAAAGGCGGCTCTCATGGATCTTTCACCATCTAATTGGGTCAGATAAGGGGCTTCTGGATCATAGTAAGCAAAGTGGATTGTTGAGTGTCGGCTTTTTAAGCGAATGAGATCTTGCAGATATAGGGCTCCTTCGGGTTTAAGAACTCTTTGGATTTCTTGAAAGGTTTGTTCTAAGTGTCCAAATGTTGGTAGGTGATGAAAGGCTTGTAGACTTGTTACGCCGTCAAAAGAGTGATCTTTAAACTCACTTAAGTCTGTCATATCACATTTTCGAAATTCAATATTTTTTAGTCCTCTTGTTTGAACTTGGTCTCGAGCCAGTTGCAACATGGGATCGGAGAGGTCTACCCCTGTGAACTGAATATGTGGATTTAATCGAGCCATTTTTATAAGAGGAATTCCGGGGCCGCATCCTAAATCGAGAACTTTTTTGCACCCTTGAATTACTTTCGATGCAATGGAAGTATGATAAATATAAAGAGCATCAAGAGCCCCTTCGTGCCGACCAGCATCTCGGAAGGATAGGACCTGCTCGGGATCATCCATTATTAGATCGGGTTCCGGTTCTCTTCGAAAAGGTTCTTTTAAAATATTCTCAATAATTATTGTGGGTATAGTTGATAGCTTTGGCATACCCACATGATATATAAGAGATGTTGAATGCAAAGTCCTGAAGGTGCGAAACCCTTCGGTGAGATTCGGCGAAAAAGAGCTGCAGAAGTTAATAGCACCTCACAATTACGAGGCCAATTTGTGTGGCAGTTGATTTTCTAGTTCTTCAAGTATGGCATTCCACTTTTTACTTTCGCGAACCACACTCATGCCATAATAGCCGTTATCATCTTGCCATGCCGCTTTGACAACTAGTGGAACGACATTAAATTCGGATAGTGCAACGTAGAGTTGATAAACTTTATTAACTTCCAGCGTCTCGTTAGAAAATATTTTAACTCCCGTTTGTGATAGGTCCCTGATTTCAACTCTGCGACCTTCTTTTTGGAAAGGAACCATCAATTGGCCTGGACAGCGAACATCAAAACGAGGCCCTCCTTTTCTTAAATCCTCAGTAGGGACTTTGTCATACAAAAATCTGATTTCTGCGACATTATCACGATACACATCGTCACCATAGTGATTTAAGAGAATACGCATCTGCTTTGAGGTAAGGGAATTTACCAAATCAGGTTTTTTGTTTAGCACTTCATTGAGGATTTGCGGGTTTAATACAGGATCAGATATTTTCGAAACGTCCCTAAGTGGAAGCGATATATTACGGGTCATATGCTCAAGGCTGGTCATAAATTTATAAAGATTTTTATGATCCGGTTTTTTTCCATACTGGGCACTATACAAGTCAGGAGCGCGATTCAGGTCCAGAGCTCCGGCTATGGCAGGACAGCCATTTGCAAAGTCGTATTTATTCACTGTCTCTTTTTGTAGTAAATCAAAAAGCAAAATGCCTTCAAAAAAGTCAGCCATTTTAGGATGGGTGGCCATAACCATATAGTCGAGGCCAAAATAGTGTTTGCTATAAAGCCAAAGAAACTTCAGAAGAGGCAAAAGAATTTTACCTTGCTGATTGCGAAAATGAGGAGCGACGGCGAGGGATGAAATTTCTGCGACGACCTTTCCATCATTTCTAAGGTGATCAATTTTGAATTCACTTTCCAGTGGGAGCCCTTCGGAATTGTCTCTAAAGATAGAAACAGTTCCTACAACTTCTCCTTTCCATTTAGCAATCAGCGTCGTGGTCGATGGTAAGAGGTGGTAAAAAGTCACTCTCATTTTAGAGTCGTCGGGCTTCATATAACCCATAGCTATGTAACTTCTGTAGAGAAGGTGGTAGGCCGCTTCTAATTCTTCTAAAGTATTAGCGATCTTCAAAGTCAGTTCTTTTGGAGGGTCGTAGTCTAATGTCAATTGAGAACGCACTAATTTATGGCGGAAACTACGAGGGATGGGTTTCAGAAGCCAATCTCGCAGCTTTCTTTTTCCTTTGCGTACCCATCGCTGAGGTATCTTTAATTTTGGCATATCCCGATGCTTAGTTAAAGTTTTCGTGTTCATAAAAGACCTTTTTTTAAGTGGATTTGCCATGTTTTTTTTTGGGAATAAATTGGGATGGAACGGCATTTAACTGATTACGAAACTGTTTGTTAAAACGGCTCGTATCTCCAAACCCAACCAATTGACCAGTATCAACTACAGTGTTTTGAGAAAATAAAAGATGTGTTAGGGATTCGAACACGCGAAGTTTGTTTCTATAAGCAATCGGTGACAATCCGTAGGACTTCTTAAAAGATCGAGCCATTATAGAATGAGAAAAATTTAATTCATTTGCAATTTCCGCAAATTTTTTAGGGCTTTGAAAGTTCTTGTTTATATACTCCCGCGTTTGTATAGCGGTGGAGTTAAGACTTTCTTCTTTACCTATGTGAATGTAATTTTTTATAGATCGGACTTTTTCAAATATCTCCGCTTTGGTCTTTGGTTGCCAAAGATCGTTCCATGGAAACAGGATAGGCTCTTCAGGAAGATCCGAAGGAAGTTCTGAGTGCGAAAGATAGGCTTTCCAACGAAATGGTGAAGGTGCGATTTCCCAGTTGATGAGACTAAATGGGGGAATGAATGCGGCCCAAAGGCCTGACTTTCGAAGTGTTTCTCCATGTCGGTGAACTCCTATAAGATCCGGAGTCACTTCGGCGATACCTAAACTCCAGAGACGAGGGAAAGCATCAAGTTCATTAGAAAGTACTTTACGTTGATCATTTCTTTGAAAAAAGATTAGATCTGTCTCTAAAAAGAGCATATCGCTTTTGTAGGAATCAGAAATCACTTGGTGACGTATCTCAGGATGCACGTTTCCCCCTTTGTCCTATTTCTCATCTTTCCATAGGACTTAAGGAAGATCATGGTGTTTTTTGACCACTTCCAGGCTGTGACTCCCATTTAATTCATCGATTTTTGGCGACGGAGTAGTCACGTAAAATCTTTGTACAAAAAC
>JAGRAG010000058.1:0-1841 GCA_020435025.1 Bdellovibrionales bacterium
AACTTGGCACAGCTGTTAACGTAAATATAACCAGTCACCTCAACCAAATCAGCAAAGTCATTTGCGTTTTCTTTTGTTATTTCTAAATTGCCTTCAAATTTCATTTAAAACCCATCCCTATAATCTTCCCACTTCTTAAGCGGCTCATTTTTTGATCTAACTACTTCAGCCATTGCGTATAAAAGAAGTACGAATAAAAGAAACGCGATTCCCGTTACAGCTCCAATTAAATAAGTCATCTCTTCGGAATCCCGTTAGCCAAGCGCTCAAAATCACTCGGATGCATCTTAATCACTATCTGCTCTTTCGGGACCATGTAATCAGGTTCGATGAGAACCGTGATGAGGTCCCCTCCGCCTAAGACAAGGCTTGAGTGCATTTGCTGAAGGAAATACGGAGTCGTTTTCATTACTTTCGGCTTATTGTCACTTGGTAAACTCATCTTTTTCTTCTCCTATTGTAAACATCCCACCTTTGCTCGCTGTCTCGGCTTAGCTTAATCTCACTTAAATACGCCCAAATAGATAAGGCTAACAAAACCAAAAATATGGCTGGAAATAAGTAGATCATTGAGAAGACTTCTCTAACATTTCATCACGCAAGTCTAAACATGATGCCTTAATCAATTCGCTAGGATCTATCTTCAAAGCGTTTTTAATCTTCATAATAGACTTAAACGTTGGTTTTACTTTCCCAAGCTCCAATGCCTGATACTGCTGAGAACTTAAATAACCCATTTTAACAGCAACTTCTCGCTGAGATAACTTGTTTGCCATTCTTATCTTTTTTAGCTTTCTGCAAAATCTTGTTTTCATTATTTCTCCTTTAAATTAATATCGCTATATAGCGTTTTTAATTCATGACAACCGTAAAGACTCGCTATCGCAATAGACCTGTCGGCTAATCGCTTTAAAAGATCATTGCTCTCTTTATACAGCAAAGCCTGACTGAAATACTCATCACATAAATGCTCTAAATCTTCCACTCTCTGCTCAAGATCGTCCACTTTTTCTGACCAATATTCATTGTTTTCTATTATTAATTCTTTGGTGTTCATTATTGCTACGTATAGGGAATTTATAGCAAAGTCAAGGTAGGGAGATACGGAGCATCATGGAGTCGCCATTGATGTTGACGTTGCCCCGCACTCCCCAAATACATCGCACAACAAATACACCATGGACCTAGTGTTTTTGAATTAAAAATACACTATATAGGCAGCTTTTAATTGTATACCAGAAAAATAAAACTGGCCAGGCGCAAAATGATTTGCTTGGCTCTGCGCGTATATAGCTACTATATCAATTCTTTTACAGGGGACATCGGTTGACTCTTTATGAATTTCAACAAGAAAACGGCATAAACCAAGCCATCGTCTTTGACGGCAATATACATAGATTTAAAAAATATCACCATAAATCACCAAGCTCTTGGTATATTGGTTTTGCAAAATACGAAAATAACGAAACATACCAATATCTTATAGTAGGTGATTGGCGCGAAGGTGAGGAAACTCAAAGCTGGTCGTCTCATGATAAAAACCAGTTCAATGAAGAATTTAAAGAAAAAATTAAAAAAGCTAAAGATGACTATAAGCAAAAACAAGAGACTAAGTATCTAAAATCTCAAAAGTTAGCTCAATATATTTGGAATAATTCTAAAAAGTATAACCCAGAACAAAACCCCTACCTCATTAATAAAAAAGTAGCAAACACACACGAAACCAGGTTTTTTGAAAAACAAGAATGTATCATAATACCTAGGTTTGATGCCGAAGGGAATATTTGGTCCTTCCAGAAAATCTTTAAAGACGGCAAGAAAATGTTCCAAGCTGGTGGTAA
>JAGRAG010000058.1:2043-6533 GCA_020435025.1 Bdellovibrionales bacterium
GACAACGACCAATTCACTGTTATTAAAAAACCAAACGGCGAACAGTTTCCATATAACACAGGACTAGCCGTTGCTGAAAATATCTATAAAAAATATAAAGTACCGTACTTCTTCCCACGGTTTGATAATATAGAAAATGAACCCACGGACTTCAATGACCTCTACTGCCTTGAAGGACTAGAAGAACTACGATTGCAGCTATCTACAAGCCTGTGCACCAAATACCCTTCAATGCCTGATGGGTTTTTCGTTCACATAAAGCCAAAATCTGGAAACGGTGACGGGAGATGGATACCAGACTATAAATCCATGGCTCAGTATTTTAAAAATGAAATGTATCTCAAGTGTGATGATTCATACTCTGTTGTCTACAAAAACGGGTTTTTTAAAAATATCTCAAAAACAGGCATTGAAAATGCCATATACAAACTAAGTAAACTCAAAGCCCAACCGCACGTCATTGGAAACTTTAGAAAAACCGTGATGCCTTACTCTTACTTCCCAAAAGACGACTTCGAACAAGCCAAAGGCTTTATTAACCTTAAAAGTGGCGCCCTTAATATCAAAACCAAAGAAATAAAAGAACACTCACCTGACTATAACTTCACCTATAAGCTCAATCACGACTTTGATGAAAACGCCAAATGCCCACGGTTTATTGAGTTTCTAAACTTCATTTTCGATAAAAACCAAGACATGATAAAACTCATCGGCGAAATAATGGCCTACACCATAATAGGCGGGGAGCCGTTTAAACATAGAGCCTTCATGTTCTATGGATCAGGCAGAAATGGGAAATCAACGCTGCTAGATGTTATAAAAGAACTGCTAGGGGAGAAAAATGTCTCGTCAGTTTCAATGAAACTCATAGACAAACCGTTCTCTGCCGTTCGGCTTGACGGGAAACTTGCCAACATAGTCGAAGAATCTCCGAGCTCTATAGATCCAGAGACTTTTAAAAATATCGTAGGGGGAGGAACCGTATCTGCAGCCTATAAAACCAAAGATGAATTTGACCTTAAAGTAAACGCGAGACTCTTTTTTGCATGTAACGAATTCCCGAGGTTTAAAGACTCAACCGTGGCCATAAAAGATCGACTTATCGTGGTGCCGTTTGAAAAATACATAGCCTCAGAAGACCGAGACGCCACCATAGGTGAAAAACTAAAGGCTGAGATGCCAGGTATATTAAACTTCGTTCTTGAGAGCCTAAATCGCTTTCAAGAGCAAAAATACCAGTTCACTAAAGTAGCAAAAACCGAGGAAGCACTTGAGGAATACATCAACGAAACAGACAGTGTCGCTCTGTGGTATTCTGAAAATATCGAAGAAACTGAGTCGGCTGAAACTTTCCTAAAACTCAATGATCTTTATGACGCATACAAGAAAACAACCATCGAAGATGGTATGAGCCCTGTGTCAAAAAACAACTTCTCTAAGCGGTTTAAGACAAAAGTCACGGATGAATATCTTAGATATACCCAGAAAAAGATCGATGGAAGAAACTATAGAGGATATACTGGGATGAACTGCGTAGATCCAAACTTCCTTTTAGAATCGAAAAATAACGGCTATATGCGTCAATATAGCATGCCATATACTAATTAAAATCATTATATACTGTAGCTAAAAGGTAGATTCGAGCGTGGATCTGCCTTTTTTTTGTGCAAAGGTCCCAGGAGAAACCAAAAGTCCCAGGAGAAAAAATGTGCTGGGACTGCTCCTGGGACCAAAAAAACCTAGTGATTTCATGTTTTTACCTGATTTGGTCCCAGGGTCCCAGGACTTTTCTCTATTTTAGAAAATAAAATAATATATATAATATATAAAAATAAAAAAATATATTTACGGTATGCGGGATTTTTCCTGGGACCCTGGGACTTTTTGGATAAACCATTGGTTTTATTAGATAATTTCGGTCCCAGGACAAAAAGACGTGCTGGGACCGTCCTGGGACCTGGGACTTTTGATTTTTGAATGATTATTTCGCGCTTTTTGAGATGAATGCGCTTGAAGTTATAATATTGCCTACTTATCGGTTTCTAGTCAAAATAAATGAAACCGTATTTCAGGTGGAAAAATCCCCTCGTATTTCAAGCAATAAAAAACCCCTGCCATCGCTGACAGGGGCAAGAGAAGCCAAGATTTGACGCGTTGTCGCCAAACAAAGGCATCTAGACATGGCTACTCTAATCTATCTGCTTTAGTTATTTCGTAATTGTCGCATTTTCGGTTTATGACAAAAGTAGCGACTCTTGATTTGTCATCATTAAAATATTGCATGAATCTGTACTCGTAACATCCAGTTTCTACGTCTGACATCATCTGTGCTGGGAATTTTTCAATTTCATGTCCAGGACTAGCGATATCGCCTACTTTTAGATTCAAGACGCTATCAGGTATTGGTATATATTCGTCAGTTTTGGCGCATCCAGAGCCGATTATGCTTATTGCTAAAAGAAAAACGAAATACCAAATTTTTACTTGAGTTAGATCAAACATATTACCTCCATTTCTTAATCATAGTTATTTTAGTCAGTCCACATTCAGTTCTTACTTCATAGTGGTACAAAAGACCTGATTGTGACTCATTGTAGTAGTAGTAGTAGTAGTTATATATATCAGCGCAGTAACCTTCGGATACTTGGCTTAATGCTATATCATTAGCTTGATTTAATACTGTTTGGTCTATGTAGTCGCCTTCCTGGTACATATTTAATGAATGCTCTATAGGAGTGAAGTCTTGATGAGTTTTATCACCACAGGCGCTTAAGACGATAATAAACAGCATAAGGCAGCTTATCAGTATATATTCTTCAAATTTTTTCATTAGATTTTCCTTTGTTTGGCTTACATAAACTATAGCGCATTGCGTAATATATTTCAACAAAATATTTGATATTGTTTGAAATAGTACCACAATGGGACATTCATCAAAATGAGGCAGCATGAGTGACAGCGGAGTAACTAGAGCACCTGATCAAACAGGACCTAGTGAGTTTGAATTAAATCATATTACTGGATCAAACTTACCAGGAAACAAAAGAGGACTTGATACCTCTCTTGGCGGTTCAGTTTTAGAGAAAAACACCACATTGCTTTCTGCTGGCGGAGAGTATTTATCTTCTTGGCATGATGTTTCAACTTTTCCTTCCGTTATGATGGCTATTTTAGCTGATCAAGATGGAACTGCTTATTTTCAGTTTTCATCAGACGGATCAACAGTAGAGTCTTCTCTTCAATATAACGTTTTTGCTAGTATAAACGAAGTTCATAGACTTTCTGTAACAAGGCCTTATTGTCGGATTAGGTATTTAAATGGCTCTGCAGATCAGACTTCTTTTTCTTCAACTTTTATGGCAGGAGCAATGCCAGCTCTTGAAGCGCCTAGAAGCCTTCCAGTAGGACAAGATGCTGATGCTCAGCTAGTTAGGAACTTACCTGCAAACATAGACATTGTTTTAGGAAAGTACTCAGGTTGGAATGCTATAGAAAAATTCGGATTTAATGCATCTGTTACAACATCTTTAACTGATATTTGGTCTGTTGGTGGTGTGCTTCCTTACCCTACTTCAGCTGAGAGTGTTGAGATTTTATCATCAAGCTCTGCTGATACAAGCGGTGGTCTTGGAGCGCAAACAGTAGAGATTCAAGGACTGGACGCTAATTGGGATTTACAGTCAGAAACACTAACTATGAACGGAACTACTGCTGTAGCTTCTACTAAAACTTGGATAAGAATTTTTAGATTAAGATCTAAATCAAGAGGAACTTATGATGCGAACAATCTAGGTACTATAACTTGTAGGGTTTCTGGAGGAGGAGCAACAAGGGCTGAAATTCCTTATGATTCAACATTTGGCGGAATAGGTAGTAGTGAAATGACTCATTACACTGTTCCAAATGGGAAAAAAGCATTAATAACTTCTCTTTTTTATTCAGTAGAAGCTAGTAAGCCAATAAATCTTTATGCAATTTTTAAACAAAATGCAGATGATGTTACAACTCCTTTCACTGGAGAGAGATATCCACCTATTTCTTTTAGAAATTTATCAGGAAGAGACAAAATAGAGTTTCCTTATCCATATTTAATATCTGGAAAATCAGATTTAAAAATACAAGCCTATGCAAGTGGCGCAACAACTGGGTTTGTTAGCTGTAGATATCATATGATTATAATAGATGATGTATAAAAGGTAATAAATGAATATTCACTGCAAACACGATGAACTCATAGACGTTGACATATTGGTTCCTCATCCAAGAAACGCCAATAAACACCCAGAAAAACAAATCAAGATGCTTGGCAAGATCATCAATCATCAAGGTTGGCGACATCCTATTATTGTATCTAATCTTTCAGGATTTGTTGTAGCAGGTCATGGGAGACTAGAAGCCGCAAAAATGAACGGATATGAAAAAGTTCCTATTGTAAGGCAAGATTTTAAAAACGAAGCAGAAGAGTTTCAGTTTTTAATTTCTGACAACAA
>JAGRAG010000058.1:6600-9452 GCA_020435025.1 Bdellovibrionales bacterium
CATGGACTTTGAGTTTTTGGGTATTGATGATTTTTCATTTATTGTTGATGAGGCAAGTCTTGATATGACAGATAATGAAAAAGCAGAGATGGAGACTAATGCATTTAAATTAGAGGTGACATTTAAAAACGAAATGGACATGAGGGATTTATTTGATGACTTAACAAGTAAAGGTTATCAGGTTGTGATAAGAGGAAGTATTAAGTGAATTATGGAATCCCATATATGGGATCAAAGTCTAAGATCGTTAAGGAGATATGTTCTGTATTCCCCAATGCAGATAATTTCTATGATTTATTTGGCGGCGGGTTTTCTGTTAGTCATTTTATGATTAAGCATATGTCAAAAGATTATAAGGAGTTTCATTTTAATGAGATTAGGCCTGGTGTGTGTGATTTGATAAAAGATGCGATTTCTGGAAAATATAATTACAATGTGTTTAAGCCTGAGTTTGTAGACAGAGAAGTGTTTAATAGAGAAAAATATAATAGCGCTTATATAAGATTTTGTTGGAGTTTTGGAAATAATGGTGAGAATTATCTTTTTGGTAAAGATTCTGAGCCAAAAAAAAAGTCTTTTCATAACGCTGTTGTATTTAACAGGTTTGATGATTATGCAAAAGAGGTTTTAGGTATAGATCATTTTTTTGATAATCAAGGAATAACTGAGAGAAGATTATTTTGCAGGTCAAAAATAGCAAGCTATTATAAACTTGGTTATTCAAGTGATGATATACTTAATCTAGAGCAGCTAGAGCAGCTACAGCGGCTACAGCGGCTACAGCAGCTACAGCAGCTACAGCAGCTACAGCAGCTACAGTTTTATAATAAAGACTATAGAGATATTTTTATAAAAGACAATTCAATTGTTTATTGTGACATTCCTTATAAAGGTACGGCTTGTTATGGTAACGAGTTTAATCATGATGAGTTTTTTAATTGGGCTTGTGAGCAAAAAAATCCTGTTTTTATATCTGAGTATGAAATAATAGATAAGAGATTTTATAAACTTAAAGAGATTGATAAAATCAGCTTACTTTGTGCGACTAATAAAAGAACTGTGAAAAAAGAAAGACTTTATGTAAATAAGGCTGGATTTATTAAGATTCTGTCAAATAGAACAAAAAATAAATATTAAATAAATAAAATACGATTGAAAGACGTGAAAAATATTCCGACAAAAAAGCTGTATTAATCGGCAATTAAGCGGTGATTTAACAGGAAAAGGATCGTTAATGCGCAGAATAAAGAATTTCCCAGGATATTTTGTCACTGAGTATGGAGAGATATTCAGGGAACTTAAGTCTGGTTCTTTAAAGAAAGTAAATCACAATATTCGTAAGAAAGATGGCTATTGCTTGGTTGTATTAAGGAAAGATAAAAAACCTTGCGCTAGATACTTACATCGTTTGGTTGCTGAGCGTTTTTGTTTAAAGAAAAACAAAAATCATGTTGTAAACCATAAAGATGCTAACAAGAAAAACAACATAGCATCTAACTTGGAATGGGTATCAATCCAGGAAAACAACAACCACAAGCATGAAAATGGTTTATGCGCATTTGGAACAGGAATATGGGCATCAAAAATAAATGATGACATTGCTTTGGATATATTCAAAAGCGAATTGCCATCTAGGGAACTTGGAAGGATATATAAAATATCGAAAACTTCTGTTTTAAACATTAAAAAGAAAAAAACATGGAGACACATTCATGGCTAGACCTAAAAAAGATCTAAACTTTGACAAGCTAAATAGTTATCTTCAGCTTAAATCATCTAAGAGAATGTGCGCATTATTGTTAGAGGTTTCTGAGGACACTATAGAAAGAAGAATAAAAGATGAATATGGCTGTACATTCTCAGAGTATGCAGAGAAAATGATAGCTCCAGTTAAATTGAAATTGGTTCAAAAAGCAATATCGAAAGCAATGAATGGCGACAATGTTTTGTTAATATTTTGTCTTAAAAATCTATGTGGTTGGTCAGACAAAAACGAAGTTGTTTCAGTAAGTGAGCCATCGATAAAAATAGACAAGCATGATGAAAAACTTTGAAGGATTTCGTAAAACAGAAAAACAAAAAGAGGCTACTAGCCTGTTAGGAGGTTCCGCCAAAGACATTATGCTCTACGGCGGATCCTAGTCTCGTTCTGGCAAGACCTTTATACTGATTTATTCTATTATAGTTAGAGCAAGCAAGGTTAAGTCACGCCATGCTATTTTACGTCATAAATTCAATCATGCTAAGAGATCTATTTGGCTTGATACTCTTCGAAAAGTAATGCATCTATGTTTTCCTGATATTGGCGTAACTGAAAAAGACTACAATAAATCTGACTATTATTTAAAACTTCCAAATGGTTCAGAGATTTGGGTTGGTGGCCTTGATGACAAAGAGCGCGTTGAGAAGATTCTTGGTAATGAGTATTCAACGGTTTACTTTAATGAGTCTTCTCAAATTGCTTATGATGCTGTTCAAAAAGCAAAAACACGTCTTGCGGAGAAGAACATTCTTTCAAAAAAATCATATTACGATGCAAACCCACCATCTAAGCGTCATTGGTCCTATTGGGTTTTTGAAAAGAAACTAAATCCTATAGACAATGAGCCAATAAAAAACCCAGAAAAGTATGCGTCTTTGTTGATGAATCCAACTGATAATCTTGAAAACATAGATGAGGATTATATAGAGCTACTTGAAGGAATGCCAGAAGAGGAACGAAACAGGTTTTTGCTTGGAATTTATTCTGATGCATCTGATGGTCAGGCTTACTATGCCTTTGATCGAGATAATCATGTTGTCGATACAGAACTTAAGCCTGGTACTATTTTTATAGGAATGGACTTTAACGT
>JAGRAG010000058.1:9597-12655 GCA_020435025.1 Bdellovibrionales bacterium
GCACTGGCCGCAACAGAAAGACTTCCGGAAAGAGTGACCATCAGATTTTAAAGGATAATGGATTTAATGTTTTGCCAACTCATAATCCGTTCGTCACTGACAGGGTCAATAATGTCAATAGACTTTTAACTGAAAATAGACTTAGAATAAATCCAAAGTGCAGAAAGCTGATAAACGATTTAGAAAAAGTTTCGTGGAAAGACAACCAACTAGACAAGAAGTCAGATCCAGAGTTGACTCATATTTCAGATGCTCTTGGATACTTTCTTTATAAATTAGAGCCAATGTCAGAAAAAAGAGTTCAAAGGACGATACAACTATGATTAGCAACGAAATAGTTAAGAGCTATGTTGATTCGAATGCAAACTTCATAAATCACAATGAGAGAATATTTGATATAATTGAAGGTGATTTGCTAGACAAAATAAAAGCAAAGCTTCAAAAAATCATAAGAAGCCCTAGAGCTTATCAAAACACCATTGAACTAATTCCTCCTATAAATATTTTAAGACAGATAAACAATAAACTATCGACGATATATGTTGAACCTCCAGAAAGGTCTGCTGAAAATTCAAAAGATCAGTTTTTGATTGAGTATTATGAAAGTGAAGCTGACATAAACAACGTATTTCATGAAGCTAATAGATTTTTTAACTCTCAAAAAGTAGCAGCGATAGATCCTTTTGTTGAAAATGGAGATGCTAGATTAAGAGCACTATCTGGACACCAGTTTTTGGTTTATTCTGACGATGTTGTTAATAAAACAAAAGTAACTGATTTTATAAAATTTATAGGGAAAGTTGGTGATGAGGAAATTTTCTTTATTTACAGTAACGATTCTTTTAGCGCTGTAAATCAATACGGTCAAATAAAATCAGAGTATTTAGATGGTAATATGGGAGAAAATCCATTTGGTATTATTCCTCAAACATATATCAAAAAGTCTCGAAACCTTTTAATACCTAAGATTGATTCTGACATTTACGATATGAGTTTGCTTTTGCCTATCATGTGGGCGTCTATAAACTATGGTATAAACTACCAAGCTCATTCAGTAATGTACGGTATAGATGTTGATGATAAGAATATTGAGATGAATCCAGATACTTTTTTAAGTTTTAAGTCTGATCCAAATAGCAATACGAAGCCAGAAATCGGATTTATGAAGCCACAGATAGAAATTGAGGCTGTAGACAATCATATTCTTGATCTATTTAACGCATGGCTTGAATCAATGAACATACGTCCTGGTGAGGCTACTGGCGGCAGCGCAAGTTCTCTAAGTGGAGTGGCTCTTGCTATTAAGGAAATGGATACAACGTTAAACAGAAAATCACAGATTTCTTATTTTAAAGATTTCGAGGCTGACTTTTGGTATAGACAATCAAAAGTTCATAACTACTGGGTAGATACTGGTAGAATAAAAAACATTCCTAAATTTTCTGAAGGATTTAAACCAACAATTATATTCCCAGAGATTTCAGTTAGTGAAGATGCAGATGCAGTTGTGAGCCGTGAAGAGAAGAAATACAAGTCTGGCTTAACGACTTTAAAGAAGGCCCTAGAAGCAATTCACAAGGGACTTGATGAAAAAGAGATTGATCAGCTAATTTTAGACATAAAAAATGAAAACACCATAGAGATTCCAGCATTAAATGAACAAGGCATCAAAGAAAATCAAAATCTCATCTAGGTATAGTGAAGATGAGAAGTTGGCCATAGCTGATGAGATTTTGGAATACATTAGAGAGCGTTCAAGGCGCGGCAATGGCCCAGGCGACAAGAAATGGTCTGGAGATGCTGGCGTATATACCAAATCATATCAAAATTCTTTAGAGTTCAAGGCAGCTGGCAAAAAGAAAGGCAAAGTAAACCAGACTTTGTCTGGAGATATGCTTGTTGAAATGGATGTTTTAAAAATTTCAAAAGATGAAATATCTTATGGTTTCAGCACAGATTCTGAGCAGTATGGAAAGGCTGAGGGCAATATTTTAGGAACCTATGGAAAGCAAAAAGCTAACTCTAAGAAAGCCAGAGATTTTTTATATCTAACAAACGATGAGATTAGGTCAATTCTTAGCAACTATCCTCTTAGGGGAGAGGACGCGAAAACAACAAGAGAAGAAAACGTACAATCTAGACTTAGCGCTATTGAAGGATTGAGGGAGTTTTTGTTTGGCAAAAAACAAAAAAGTTGATCTTAAAAAGTTACTTGGTGACAAGTTTGATTCTGCTTTTAAGAAGACTTTATCTAAAAGCAATATGTCTACTTATATGGGAGAGTTAGCAGAAACAGTTAAAGTAAGAACTAGACTTGGTGGATTAGCAGAAAAAGATCAGGGATCTAAAAGTAAGATTAAGCCTCTTAAGCCATCAACAATAAAATACAGGCAATATTTAAAGAAAAAAGGTGAGTTATCAGGTTTAACTACTCCCAAAAAAAGCAATTTAACAATGACTGGGCAGTTGCTAGATGCATTGACTGGCAAAGGCTTGCGTGTTGCGATTGGAATCATAAGCGTTAAATCAACTAGACGAAAAGACAGAGACTTAAAAAACAGCGATGTTGCAAAGTATGTATCTGATCAGGGCAGACCTTTTTTAAATCTTACAAGTAAAGAGGTAAAGGAACTTGCCCAAAACATAAAAAGAGATTTAGTCAAGTTACTACGTAAAAAATAACTTGATTTTTAAAAAAAGGAGACGATAAGATGAGTACAAATGAGATTAGTGATCTCGAAAATCCTGAAAATCCTGGTGGGACTGAAGGAGGCAATCAAAACGAGTCTGTTAAATACGAAACGTACAAAAGGACGTTAGGCCAAAAGAAAAAACTCGAAACAGAGTTACTTGAGGCTAAAGAAAGACTTGCAGAGATTGAACGTAAAGAGCAAGAGGCTGAAGAGAAACGACTTGCTGAGCAAGGCGAATATAAAAAGCTTCTAGATCTTGAACGAAAAAAGCGTGAAGAAAACGAGCAAAAAGTTAAAAGCTATGAAAAAAACTTGCTTGATGCTCACAAACTAAATGCTTTTAAGGAGAAACTGCCAGGTAAAAT
>JAGRAG010000058.1:12900-13487 GCA_020435025.1 Bdellovibrionales bacterium
AACGATTTAAACAAATAATAAGGAGCTTTTAAAATGAGCGCAACTTTGATTACAGATTTGAACAATCAAATCAACAAGTACTGGGCACCGATTTGGAAACAAGAGTTGTTAGAAACAACTATTTTAGCAAACCTTGTATCTAAAGATTATGAAGGAGAAATCAAACAAGGCGGAGACACAGTTTACGTTTCTCAAGTGACACGTCCTACTGGCCAAAGAAAGGCAAAAGGATCTGGTCATGATTCATTTGTAACTGAGAAGCTATCAACAAGCAGAATTTCTATTGTTGCCGATCAGGTTTTCAGTGCTGCTTATGAGTTTGATTCTTTACTTCAGGTTCAAACTGACCTTGATAAAAACGATTCTGTAATCAAGGCCAATCTTTTACAAGCAATGCAGATTCAGCTTAACAACTATCTTTATAGCTTTGTTAATGCATCTTCTCCGCTTGCAACTGTAACTGATTTCAATGCTTCTCAAGTAGCTTTGCTTCGAAAGTTTGCAGGAAAAAACAAATGGGGTAAGGAAAAGCCATGGTACATTTTGGCTGATGCTTCTTACCACGCTGATTTACTTTCTGCTGCTAC
>JAGRAG010000059.1 GCA_020435025.1 Bdellovibrionales bacterium
AATAGCGTACAGATTCCGAATATGTTCTTTACAGATCCAGGTCATGGGTTTCATAGATTCTCCTTTTGATATTATTTTTGGTTTAGTATTCGTAGTAAGCGTTTGGTTAACTCCGGAAGAGGCATTGGTTTCTGTAGATGTTGAATGAAGTAAAAGTATTGATCTTGTGGAATCTCTAAGAACTTTCTAGAAAGCCCAGTATAGGTTACGTAAGGAATTTTTCTTTGAAATCTTTGTTTAACCTCTATTTGTCCAAAAAGGCCATTTAGGCGACTGAGAGTATCGATCCCATTTTCTTCAAACAAATACCAGTCTAGAATGACTAAATCTATTTTGTTATTTTTTATTATTTCAGCAGCTTCGTCAGCAGAAAAGCAGTTAAAGGTCGTGCAGTGAATGGAATTTAAAATCATGTTGACCGGTAATATGGAAGCGACACTATCTTCGATGATAATGACCTTTTTGGGGTCGTCAGTTGGATGGGCCTGAGGGCGATAGAGTTTATTTTCTTTTAAAAGTGCTTTCATGAGATCTCCTAGTTCGATTGAGTTTTAGGAATTCAGGATAAAAGGGAGTTGTTTAGATTCGTTAGTGGAGTTGCAGTGAAATTGTGAAGAAATGTAAGATTGGATTTGTCTTTGGCTCCATTTTATTTCATCCTAAATTAAAGTAAGGAAATAGGAGGGGTATTTGGGGCCACATAAAGGGTTTCGAACACGAAAGAAGTTAGATATCTTAGCGAAAACATCAGATATCCCTGGTTTAGCGGGACAATTTGAGACATTTATTCGTCGATTTAGAACGATTGCCTTTTTGTTGGTTCTGATTCCCATTTTTTTACTTTCCATGGCATGCATGGGGTTAGCCTCCGCTCCAGGTATTTTCATTTGGAATTGGCTTTACGAAGTATCGATGTCCTGGACTCCGGTTTTGAGATTTGTTTCTTTAGGGATTGGGCTTTCATTTGCCTACTTAGTTTATGGCATTTCTCTAATATTCATTGTGCCTTTGGTGAATTTTCTACTTCCTTTAAGGCTAAAAGAATGGCGAGGGATATGGTTTTCTTTGCAAACGATTCCTTGGTACGCCCATAATGCATTGACCTATGTTGTTCGCTATACGTTTTTAGAGTTCGTCACGCCCACCCCTTTGAATGTGCTTTTTTATAAAATGATGGGAATGAAAATTGGAAAGGGAGTGGTGATTAATACCACTCATATTTCAGATCCATGTATGATTACGATCGAAGATTATGTGACGATCGGAGGGTCGGCTCATATATTTGCTCACTATGGACAAAAGGGGATATTGATTGTCTCGCCAGTCGTGATAAAAAAAGGGGCAACCATTGGTCTGAAGTCAAGTATTATGGGCGATGTAGTGATTGGGGAGAAAGCGATAGTCAAACCTCATACGGCGGTGATGCCAAAAACTCGGGTTCCGGACGGTGCCACGATTTAATTGATTATGAAAAATTGATATGATTTGTGGAATTACTCTTAATTTTTGCCGATTTTTCGAGAGATTGCAAAAAAGTCAATAGTCACGACCAGCCTATTTTGTTAGGTCCAAGGTATTAAAAATTCATAATAATAAAGGAAACTGTAATGAAACAATGGAAGTCGATTTTTCTAATCTTGTTGTTTTCAAACGTGGCAAACGGGCAAGAGGTTTCAAGTAGTGAGGTGGCGACATCTGTAACAAAAGAAGAGACATCATCTTATCTAGGGTTTTATACAGCAATGGTTAGAGACTTTAAGGGTGAGTTGACTGATAAAAGCTACTTTATGAAACCTGAGTCGCTAAGGGTAACGACTCAAGCATTTGGATTAGGTTACCAATGGAATGAAAATTGGAGCGCGGGTCTTTCCAGTCAGTATATAAAAAATGAAATCACTCTTAGGTCGGCAGAAATCAAACAAGGTCCAGCGATCATCGCTCCGAGCCGTGTAATTGAGGACTCTACAGAGGGCATCAGCGATACACTATTGAGTGTTCGTTATCGACAGCCACAGAATTCCCAGTCATCAGTCACCTACAGTCTCGGATTGAGTATCCCAACGGGAGACTACAAGAAAGCTGACTCTAAGGGGCGTTATTTATCCTATTCAGCGCAACTTGGCTCGGGGACATATGATGTCACGCCAGAGATTTCGTACCGAGGACGTTTTGAGCAATGGACTATTACTGGACGGGCTTTTGGTAAAATCCGTACCGGTAGAAATGACTTAGAGTATCGATTAGGGGATGAGATCCGTCTTCAAGGGTCGGTTGCTTATTCGGTGACTCGTTATTTGGCTTTCACTGTCGGCGGTTATTACAAAAACTGGAGAGAGGTCGTTGGGTCGGAAAATATTTCTCAGCACAACGCTGGCCTCAGCTCTTCATCTTCTCGGTCAAGGCCGTCAGGAATGCGTCCCACAGCGGGCTTTCATGGATCAGGTGGGAACCCTTTTGCTGGTTACAATATGACTGGTGACGCTTTTGCGGCTTCTGGAGCACGATGGGCGGCTCAGATGGGCGTAAGATCAGGAATCTATTTGGGTCCCATTTTAAAAGGAGTTTTCGAGTTAGGAGTTCCCGTCGCCTATGAGGAAATCGGTGAATTAGAAGGGCTTAAAAATGAGTGGTACTTCTTAACAGCTCTTCAAAGTTCTTTTTGAAAACCTTTTAAATAAAAGCCAATTCAAAATCAGGTTGTGTTCGATGAAATGTGGGGCGCAACAATTCAGGTGGTGGCTCGTTCGGTGACAAGATACTATAAAGATTAGCTCCCGCTCCGGAGTGAATGAAACCTCGTGGAGGGGTGGTCATTAGGTCCTTTTCGAAGTGAGTGTAAGTAAGAAACTGATTGATGGTCGTTTCTTTAAAAGCATGCCACAAGAGCGAGTAAAATATATCTGGATTGTCAGCAAAGAGATGGGTGAGGAAGAAGAAGTCGAGAGGCTGGTGAAGTTGACCAAAGCGATGAGCGAGTCGCAAATAAGAGGCTAACTGCAAACTCTCTTGTAGGCTTTTTCCTTTTCGATGAAAAGCTGCTGGAACCCACTGTTGTGTTTCCTTGCTATGCCAAGGGGCCAAACATCCGACAACATTGCTTTGGTAGTCAAAAGCAACCCAAAAGTCTTCAAGTTTAAGGTTCGGCCAGGCATCGATCTGTTGCGAGACCATTTCGGGGGAATTGGCAAAGTAGTAAGGTTTAATCTGTTTTTTTCGAAAAATGTAATCGCAAAGGGCTTCACGATCCATTTCACGGGCTTTGCGAGTTTCAATGGTTTTTAGTGGAGGACTAGCTAAGGGGTATAGTCCATGCAACATGATGGCCTGGAATGATCGAAAAGAGTAATAGCGAGGCATCTGCCTTTTCGGTGATCGGGGACGAATGAAGGCATTGAAAGCTTGCCGTTGGCCTCGAGCAACAACAGAAAAAACGTATTTGCAGTTGTGGATGGCTCTTTCTTGTTCTAGGGCGGGAAGAAAGTGTTGGGACCAATGTAAAACAGCCGATCGCGTAGGAGAAACACGCAAATCGGTGGCATAACCGATGGTTTGGGGTTCTCCATGAATCCATCCTTGGCGAAAAACGATCGTCGCTAAAGCACAAATTTCATCTTTTTTGTCGAGGAGCATATAAGTAACGAAATCTTTGGACTGCATTTCATACTGCTTGAAAAAACCTTGAGGTCTTTTAAGTCTTAGCTCAATCTGCCCTGGTAGAATTGACTGTTCAAAAAACTCCGTGAGAAGGGGTTCGTCATCTTGCGTGGCTCGAATGAGTTTCATTTTTTCCATTCATTGTCAGAGACATTATTGAGATGGTTCAAGTATCTGGCCAAGGCGAAGAAATAGTCACTCAATCGGTTTAAGTACCGAAAGGAAAGAGCTAATGATTCGACTTGGAGGAGTGGAATGGAATGGCGTTCACAACGACGACAAACGGTTCGAGCGAGATGACAATAGACTGAACTGATATGTCCAGAAGGAAGTATAAAATTCTTTAAAGGCGATAAAGAAGAATCCATAGTGTCAATTGCCTGCTCCAATTCAGAAACCCATCTTTCTTCGAAAGGAGGGACCATTCCCAGTCGATCCTCGGGGCAAGCAAAGAGGGACCCTATATTAAAGAGTCGATTTTGGATATTTAGGAGCTGTTCGATCAGGGGTTTATGATCAGGTTCT
>JAGRAG010000060.1 GCA_020435025.1 Bdellovibrionales bacterium
GACAAGGTTCATTTCTGCCAACTTTGGGCGCCTCCCGGACATAAGTGACATTATTCAGATCTTCTCCATCATAAAAATACCATGTCCCCTTTTCTTTACGAAATTCACTGCGCTCATGGTGGGTCGTGGCTTTACCATTGATTTTGTATTTCGCCTTAAACTCTACAATTCCCGTTTTGTCCGTTTCGCTTCCCGCACTCACATCAACAATCTCTAAACCTAGCCACTCGGCATTCTTGGCCCACTTGCGATTGCCGTCCATATCAAGATCTTTTCGTGTTTTTGGATGATGAGAACTTTCTACATAATCCATCTCATTATGCGCAAAAGCACTATACCGTGAACGCATCAACTGCTCAGCCGTCTGAGCCGGCAACTTCCCGCGAATCACTGGTTCACAGCACTGACTGTAATCTAATTCGTTTCCACAAGAACATAGCATCGTTAACTCCTCAAAATTTTCCCACTAGTTTTTAATAGCCATCACAACATCTTTATAGCTAAGGGTCCCAACTAACTTATTGGTCGTCTCGTCAACAACGGGCAAAACCTCAGTCAACGCCTCGTTAAAAATATCTATCGCCTCCTGACAGGTCGCAGACTCTGGAATGGAAATACGACTGCCTATCAATTTACTGGCATAGGAATATCGAGAACGAAAAGGGTCAAAAATGACATCTTTTAAGTCTGCCAAACTAATCGTTCCTAAAAACGAATACTTCTCATCTACGACCGGATATATAGGCATATGATGTTTGTCTACAAAGCTAATGACGTCTTTAATACTCGCTGTGCTTTCAATAGCATAAACGTGCCTTCTTACTAAGAGTTTAACGAGCTTCAATTCTGTCAATTCCAACCGGCGAACAATCCCTAAATTATCCAAAGCATTCTGCAAAAGCTCCACCATACTCAAAGAAGCCTTTGTGGACCCTCCTCCTAAAAGTGCCCCCATTTTCACTTCACCTACAGCCACCAAGGACCAACGCAGAGCCAAAGGACCTATTATCTCAAAAATAAAAATAGATCCCAAAATAACTTGCACTATGGCCTTCGCCGAAGGGTCGCTTTCGTGCATAATTTTTGAGGCAATAGCTAGGGCAGCTCCGGCATGGGAAAGGACTGAAATTCCCATAAATTTTTTTACTTCGCTGCTTTCCGGTATCATAGACGCTGCAATTCTGCCACCGATCACCATAGCAATGATACGAGCCAACACATAACCTAGTCCTAAAAGCCCCACCGTTTTAATCTGTTCTTGAATATGAATATGGGCTCCAGCCAAGATAAAAAACAAGGCATAAATACTCAATCCCATTCCCTTCATCTTCGAATGAATCAATTGGCCTTGCGGACTCGTGTTGACGATCACAAATCCCATAAAAAGAGAAACAAAAAGAGGCTCTAATTTTAAAACAATAGCTAATGATTGACCTAATAGTAAGGCCACCAGTACCGCAAAAAGCAATTCACTCTCTACATCTTCCCGCTGTTCCCAAAAACAGAGCATCAGGCCAAGGGCTGTTCCCAACAAAAGAGAGCCAACAATGGACCAAATGGACATCAAAATGTAGTACCATGTTCCGAAGTCACTCGGAGCATTCCAAAAACCAAAATCCTGGATAACATAAATTAAAACCTGAGCGCCAAAGATAGATGTTAAAACGCTCACGGCTAAAAAAACCATAATCGAACTCGACAATGGCCCCTTGGCTTCCAACTCTTTAATAACCAGCAAAACAGTTGGCGGAGCCGCATCGATAGCGACCACACCTAAAAAAGAGGAAAACACTAATCTCTGAGCCCACGAAAAAGAAGTCGTCAAACTAAACAGAAAGCAGATCAAAGTAACAGTTAAAAAAATGATGAGTGAGAAAGCAAATGAGTACTTGATGTGAGTGCGGGTGATTTTTTTTAACAACCCTTTATGGAATTCTCCACCAATATTAAAAAGAATCAAACCAAATGCGAGTTGATTAATTAAACCAAGATCTTCTGCTAACTCAAAAGTGATTTCATTGAGTGCCGTTGGTCCCAGTAAAATCCCAACCAAAATATAAGCACTGACTTTCGGAACATGAAAGTAATGTGCCGCACGCCCAGCAATAAATGCCAATACCATGGCAAAACCGACTATGGAAAAATGATGGACAACTTCATTCATAAGACCCTTCTTATCAAAATTCGAGTCCAACGGACATTCAAATTCAATGCATCAATACAACTTTTTAGCTTCTGGTGGTTTTGGATAGCTGCCTTTATATTCTGGGCCCGTAGAAAGAGGATCTTCTGGCCAGAGATGTTTAGAATAACGGATCCTTAACTCTTTACGAATTTCCGGATAGCTACTTCTCCAAAAATTCGACAGATCCGATGTGGTCTGCACGAGTTTATAATTCGGGGCCAACAGTTGAAGTTGTAACGGGCAACGACCACTCATAATACTAGGATGTTCTTTAATTCCATAGAGTTCCTGAATCTTAACTGCAATGACAGGAGGTCGATCCGTAAAATACTCAATCGGCCGACTGCGACCATGAGGGAATGAGAATTTTTCTGGTGCCTGGCTTTCAACTAAATCCACAGTAGAAACCGGCAACCACTCTTTAAAGGCCTTTGCGACAAGTTCTGGAGTCAGTTTTTGCTTGGACTGCTTTAAATCCTCTTGAAGATACATTAAAACTTCCATCTCTTCCTGCTCAAGATCTTTCGCCCCTTCAAAATCAGGGAAATATTTGGCTGTTAGCCGAACTCGATTCATCCAACTCCCAATATGCGGATTGTGCTCATAAAAAAAACTAAGATTTTCCAACCACTGGCTTAACAAAAGTTCTGACTTTTTCTCAATGGAAAGCCTGTCTTCTTTCGGCCGAACAATCGATATGTCAAAAAAAAGAGGAGCTGAACACATTTTTGCCTCCTGCCCTTTACGCTCTTCGATCCAAGTCTTCTCCTCAATCCATTCGGAAAAGTGATATTGTACCCACTGGGGTTCCACTTGACTGGCCCACTCAACCATACTTTCTGTTGCCGTCAAATGACCTCTATCTACAGGTCGAATGGCGACAAACAGGTCCCCTTTAGTTGCACAAGAGGATTCGCTCAATTTGACCCCGCGCCCTCCGACCATTTTTGCCTTTTGCTTTTGGGAGTCTCGTCTTCGACACAAGCGATCCGGGTAACAGACCAGCAAAAGCTCGTTAATGGATTTAGACAAAAACGGTGACGCCTCACTATCTGCTTCCAGGTGAGCCCATTTCTCAAATTGCTTTCGATTTTTTTGAATCCTTAAAAGCGTTGGCCCATGAGAGATTCGCTGCAAAATGCGATCCTTTTCTTTTAGAAGCTCCCAACGATGAGTCACATCACAGCTATACGTGAGCGTCTCTTCTTTTATGGGTGGCTCTTTTAGATACTCTCCTTCACTCAATAGGGCCGCCAACTCGATTCCGAGTAGGGGTTGTCCCATTTGTGAAGCCGACACTACGAGTTTGGCCATACGAGGACTCATCGGCCACGAAGCTATTTCTCTTCCCAGCACCGTAATCTCGCCCTTTCGATCCAACCAACCTAACAAAGTTAAGGTCCTAACCGCATCAGCAATAAACTCCTCTTTTGGAGGCGAGAGCCATGGAAACTCCTCCAACTGAAGATACCCGGAACGTTTTAAATACAAAACCCACTCTGTTAATTCACTTCTATGAATCTCTGGGGGCAAAAAGTCCATCAACTTTTTATGTTCCGCCATTGTCCATAGACGCAAACACCACCCAGGACCCAGTCGAGCGGCTCGTCCGGCTCTTTGTTGGGCCGAAGCCTGACTCACTCTCTGTAAACGCAATTGCTCGACTCCCGTTTGCGGGTTGTAGCTCATGACCTTTTCCATTCCAGAGTCAATGACATAACGAACACCACTGACTGTTATTGAAGTTTCGGCAACATTGGTGGCCAAAACAATTCGGGCTTCGGGATGAGGATCAATAGCGAGTAGTTGCTGCTGCATCTTTTGTCGACCGTGAAGCTGCAAAATAGGTATCCGCACTCCCGCCTCCTGCAACAACTTTTGAACTGACTGAATCTCTCCAACTCCGGGCAAAAAGACCAGCAGTGCCTCTCCTGGACTTAACTGCTTTTCCACCTGTAAAATTTTTTCGACCAAGACTTCATTACGCCGTCGGTGATCATGAAGAGGAAGAGAGTGGGAAAGATACTCTACCTCTAAAGGGAAAGACTTTCCTAAAGCCTCGACGACCGGAGCTTTATTTAAAAATTGAGATAGCAACTGGCTGTCTATTGTTGCCGACATCACCACCAATCGGAGATCGGACCGCCGGGCCAACAACTTGGACAGCCAACCCAACGCAAAATCAGTATGTAGACTGCGCTCATGAAACTCATCTAAAATCACAGCCCCCACACCCTTGAGTTCAGGGTCTGATTGCAAGCGTTTCGAAAGAACCCCTTCCGTCATCACCATCAATCGAGAATCGGCACTCCCTTTTTTCTCAAACCGAATCTGGTAACCTATCTCTCTACCAACAACCCAATTTTGCTCTTTGGCAATTCTCTCGACGCTGCTCCGAACAGCGACCCTTCTTGGTTGCAATAAAATGACTTGTTTTGAGGTCCATTGAGTGAGCAAAGGAGGCACCCGAGTCGTCTTTCCGGAGCCAGGTGGTGAAACCACTATGACAGCAGGCTCCGCTATCAAGCACTTAGCAATTTCCGGCAACGATTTATCGATTGGTAGATCCATCAACTCTCTTTCATGATTTCTGGCTCCGATTTCCGGACGCGCTTGGCCACATCTGGCCTGGCGCGTCCCGGAAAGGGAGCCAGGAACCTTTTTCTGGACAAATTTGTGTGTTTAAAATAGATGAAAAACATTTAAGTTTCAAACTGTTACGTGCAGAAAGGGGACCACCGTGGACACTTTTAAACCGATTGACTCTCAACCCCCATTCGATGTCTCTCGTTGGATATTAGAAAACCCTGAGGTCAATGAAGAGGCCGTCCCAATGGATGTCACGTTTGTTGGAGCTGGTCCCGCTGGCTTAGCTGGAGCTATTGAATTAGCTCGACTGGTAAAAAAAGACAAAGAGGAAGGTGGCACTTTAGGAGAGATTGAAATCGGTGTCCTCGAAAAGGCCGAGAGCCTTGGGGGGCACTGTCTTTCTGGTGCTGTAATCAATCCACGATCGCTTTTAGAGCTCTTTCCCGACCTAGAAATTTCAGATCTTCCTTTAAAGGAAAAAGTCAAAGAAGACGCGACCTATTTCCTCACCGAATCAAACCGCATTCCCATGCCCACCCCTCCAACCATGAACAATCACG
Source organism: Bdellovibrionales bacterium (assembly GCA_020435025.1). GTDB lineage: Bacteria > Bdellovibrionota > Bdellovibrionia > Bdellovibrionales > UBA1609 > JAGRAG01. The sequence goes on from JAGRAG010000060.1 coordinate 5,335, forward strand.
GCAACTATGTCGCCTCCATTTGTGAAGTGGTTCGCTGGATGGGAGAAAAAGCAGAAGAGCTAGGTGTTAATATTTTTACCAGTTTTCCTGGCGATGCTCTTCTTGTCCAAAATGGAGTTGTTTCTGGAGTTCGCACCGTTGCCGCCGGATTAAACCGAGACGGAAGTCCGGGCAGCCAACATATGCCGGCGACAGACATCACTTCAAAACTAACGGTCTTAACAGAAGGAACCCGGGGCCCTCTCACCCAGGCTCTTTTGAAATGGCAAAACATCTCGTCAAAAAATGAGCAGATTTATGCTTTGGGGGTAAAGGAACTGTGGAAAGTTAAAAAGGGTATCTCCGCCGTGACCCACACCCTCGGCTGGCCCCTGGACTTTAACACTTTTGGGGGCAGCTTTATGTATCCCATGGGTAGCGACTTAGTCTCCTTGGGACTTGTTGTTGGCCTTGATTACAAAAAACACAACGTTGATGTTCATAAAAAATTACAACAGCTCAAACAACACCCTTACTTTGCGCAGATCCTAAAAGACGGAGAGTGTCTCGAATGGGGAGCTAAAACAATTCCGGAAGGTGGATTCCACTCGATTCCGGAGCGCCTGCATGTTGACGGAGCTTTAATTGCGGGAGATGCCGCTGGATTTGTAAATGTCCCGTCCATTAAAGGCATTCACTATGCCATTAAGTCCGGAATCGAAGCCGCTCGCACGGCATTTCTAGCTCTTAAGGAAAATAATTTTAACTCTGAGCTCCTCAAAGACTATGATCGACGTATTTCCGTATCGTATATTCATTCCGACTTGTATGAAGTCAGGAATATGCGACAGGCCTTTAAGCAAGGATTTTTCATTGGCGGAGCCAAGTCTGCTCTTATGATCGCGACCAAGGGATGCTTTCCAGACGATCGCAATCAATATGAAGAGGATGCTAAAGAAGCTCGCGAGTTCGTGGGTTTTGCAGAAAACGAAGAGAAAATAGGGTTTAGTAAGGTCGACGCCGCTTATTTATCAGGAAACAAAACCCGCGATGACATTCCTCAGCATCTCACGGTAAATAAAGATATCTCGGCAGAGATGGCCGATTTTTATGCTTGTATGTGCCCAGCAGGGGTCTATGAGCGCCAAGGCGACACTCTCGTTGTCAATGCACCAAATTGCATAGACTGTAAAGCCACAGATGTTTTGGGTCCTCGCTGGGAGCCGCGTGAAGGGGGTAGCGGACCTAACTATAGAAACATGTAGTTGTTGTTTTGTTTAGAGGTCAAAAAATACCACTCTTGGTGCTTCTCTATTTAGAAACTTAACTTTTCTCTTTTCATATCCGAAGTTGGGTAGTTAAAATAGAATCTCAACTTGGGAGGGGCGCCTATGAAACACACTTCTATCTTTTTTGTCTTATCCTTTTCCTTTTTCTTCTCTTCATTCTCCTATGCGGAAACTCCTGAATCCAAGGGATTAAAAATTGCTCGTATGACAGAAAAAGCCAATGAAGGTTTTATTGGTGAAGAATCTGACATGGAAATGATTCTTATTAATGCACACGGAGACCGAATTGAAAGAAAAATGAACTCCATAACCAAAGAAATCAAAAACGATGGTGACAAATCTCTCGTTACCTTTCTTTGGCCAGCGGATGTCAAGGGAACCAAAATGCTCACCTGGTCGCACAAAGAAGGTTCGGATGATCAGTGGCTTTACATGCCTTCTCACAAACGCACTCGCCGAATCAGTTCTCGTAGTCAAACAGGTTCTTTTATGGCCTCGGAGTTTTCATATGAAGACCTAGGAAGCCAAGAGATAGAAAAATACAAATATAAATACATTCGCGATGCCAAACTCAACGGACGAGACACTTGGGTCGTAGAAGCTTATCCAAAAGACAAAAAAAGCGGCTATAGCAAACAAGTCATTTGGACTGACAAAGATCATAAAAACCCACTGAAAGTAGAGTACTACAATCGTCGTTCGGAACTGTTGAAAACAGCCGAGTTTCAAAATTATCAGAAAATCAAAAAGTGGTGGCGTCCTGAGAAAATTGAAATGAAAAATCATCAGACTAAGAAAGCATCGATCCTTATGTGGAAAAATCGAAAGCTAGGAAAGAAATTCAAAGATAGTGAGTTTCACCAAAAGAGCCTTTCACGATAAAAACGAGGATCGTTTTGCAACATAGCACCCACCCCTTCGTAAATTTAATTGTTCAAAGGCCAAAAACCTTTCTGATTACGGGTCTTATTTTCATTATCGCCTTAGGGCTTGGTGCTATTGGCATGAAATCTGACTTCTCCTACCGTATTTGGTTTGAAGAAGGCAGTGACCGGCTCGCCCTATTTGATGCGTTTGAACGACAGTTTGGAAACGATGAATCGGCGGTTCTTGTTATTCACAGTCCCTCTGGAATTTTCGACAAAGATAGCGCCGAACTGCTCATCAAAATGAGCGATGATGTTTGGAAGGTACCGGAAGTCCTCCGAGTGGATTCACTATCTAATTTTAATTGGGTGCATGCAGACCAAGAAGAGCTCATTATCGAACCATTGATTCCTGATGATGAACCCTTAACTGATGAACTTTTGCAACAAAGAAAAGAGATTTCAATCAATAACCCTTCCATTTTAAATTATTTGATTAGTGCAGACGCAAAGACCGCCATCATTTACGGTCGTTTAAGACCCAATATTGGAACTAAGCCGAAATACGAAGAGATCGTCAATGGCATGCGAGCCGTCGTCAACAAATACAAGGATCATACAGACCATTCCTTTTATCTAACGGGCAACACTTTTTTAACACATGCGTTTAACGAAAGCTCTCAACGAGATGCCAAAATATTAATGCCACTCGTTTTTGGATTAACCGTCGTATTTTTAATTCTTTCTTTAAAAAATTGGGGAGGAGTCTTTATTCCCATGGGAGTGATCGCTCTCACAGTTATTGGCACTCTTGGAACCGTTGGTTGGGCAGGAATGGTTTTAGGAACTCTCACATCGATCGTACCACAATTTATGATTGCGGTTTCCATAGCCGTCGTTGTTCATGTCCTTATTGCCTATTACCAGTTTCTCAGTCTTGGAATGGAAAAAGAAGAGGCTATTGTTCTTTCTTTTTCAAAAAATTTACGCCCTACCCTCCTCACCTCTATCAGCACCACCATAGGTTTTGTCAGCTTTACCGGTTCGGAAATCCCACAAATAGCAGAAATGGGCGCGATGGCGGCCGTCGGGGCATTTCTCTCGTGGATTTTAACTTATTGGCTGGTCGCCCCCTTACTGGTGCTTTTACCTAAGCCAAAAAAGATCAAAAAAAGCGATCAGTCTCCAGAGCACATTGGCGAGCCCAGTCCAAGAGCCATTAGATACACAAATTGGCTTGATAAATACCGACTGCCCATTATGCTTTTTTACGCCCTATTGTGTGGCGTATCTATTTACGGTGCCACAAAAATTGAGGTCAACTCCGACCCCTTTGAGTATTTCGATCCCACCTATTCTCTATCTATAGCCAACCATTTTATGGAAGATCATGTAGGGGGATCTCTTGGTCCAGAGATCATTGTTGATTCCGGAGAAAAAGAAGGCATCAAAGACCCAATATTTCTAAATAAGGTGGACAAGTTACAAAATTGGATTGGCTCTTTCGAATTTGTAACAAAGACGGTTTCTATTTTGGATATTCTAAAAGATATGAATAAAAATTTAAATGGTGGCGCTCCTGAAGAGTACCGATTGGCTCAAGATCGCCGTGAAATTGCTGAGCAACTCTTCCTTTATACTATGAGCTTGCCACAAGGGATGGACATCAATGACCAAATGACTCTTGAAAACGAGTCACTAAGAATCACGGCCATGTGGAATTTGCACAATACGAATAGAGCCTTACAGTTTGTCCGTGATGTTCAAGATAAAGCCTCGGAACTCGATCTCAATACTTATGTTACTGGAAAAAACATTCTTTATGCTGGAAATAACCCTTTAGTGGTTAACTCCTTTGTCACCAGCATTTCTCTTGCCATATTTTTAGTCTCAGTCCTTCTCATCATTGGTCTTAAATCCTTTCAAATTGGCCTTCTCTCTTTGATACCAAACACCATTCCGCTAATTTTGGGCGCATCTTTGCTGCCTATTTATGGAATTTATCTAGATATTGGAACGGTTATCGTCGGAAGTGTCTGCTTAGGAATCGCTGTCGATGACACCATCCATTTTCTAGCCATCTTTCGTCGGCAAATTGGTCTCGGCTATAGCTCTAAGGAGGCTGTGGCTTATATTATGACCTACACAGCTCCCGCTTTATTTACGACGACAATAGTGTTGGTCCTAGCTTTTGCCTCTTTTACATTAGCTCTTTTTGTACCCAATCAAAATTTTGGAAAGTTCGTGGCGATCATTCTTTCTATAGCTCTTATCGCCGACTTGACCTTTCTCCCAGCGATGGTCCTCAGCCTCACTCGCTATCGAAATCCTTCGAAAAAAGCCTAAGAATGGACAGACATAAGAGTGACTAATATTGTCCTATATTTTTTTCAATCCATGGAAAAAACTGCTTTCCCTCTTCTCCATAAACCTCTCGAAATCCACCGTTTTTAGCGAAAATCTTGACCAGATTCCTCTTATCTCGCTTAATGCAATTCGTCAGCATAAGAAAACTTAATTTCAATTCGAGGTAACTAAAGATGCTAAGTAAGTCTCATTGGATCCGGCTCCCCCTAGTCCTGTCACTTCTTCTAGGAGTGTCCTTATCAGCAGCAGCACGGTCTGCCCTGGTGGCCAGAGAAGCCGCAACGGCGATTTTAGAAACAAAAGCCGGTCAAACCCTAGCTAGAGAATTAGGAATTGGAGTTGGCAGCGGCGCTCGCCTTTCTCAAGCCGAGAAAACCGAAGCCTTTTTAAAGGCTCTTTCTGAAAATCCAAAACTGGAAGCTCAACTATCCAAACAAAGCAGTCAATTTATCCAAATGGCTCAACAAGGAAAAGACTATCAGGCTATTTCATCACAGCTCGGGCTAACCAAAATTCACACTCGAAACAATATGGCTCAATCGTTGCGTGTTCAAGGAAATGATAACTCTATTCGGACCGCCGCTAAAGATCGTGTCTCCAAAGATGCTCTCGTAGACCGCTCTCTTGCGCAAAAAGCTATGCAAACTGTTGCTGCTGCCAACCAAAAACTCGGTGGCCAAAGTTTTTTACGAGATGGCTACAAAACTTGCTTGCAAAAATTTAGCCCAAAAGCTGTTAACAACGCCAACTCCCTCGCTCAATCTGGGGCTGAAGGTATCATCGCTGCCTCGAATAGCGGTGTGAAATCATCTATGGAACTTTTAACAGCAGGGGCTCGCAGTCTTTTTCATCGCTATTCAGAAATCTTTGGCGTAAATAAAGCAGAAGCTAAGAAATCAGTTTGTACTTTAGGAAACGGCCAGTGTCGTATGTGGCGAACCGGAACGGCTTGTCTCTAAGCAATCCAGAATAAAAAGTGAACTACAAACAACGGCTCTCCAAACGAGCCGTTTTTTTTTTATTGGCGCGCGACAACTCCGGTTGCACAGGCTAGCCCTCCTCCTCCATGAAGGAACTCACTCAAGTCTGGTAAGGCATGACACTTGACTCCCCATCGCGAAAGCCATTCATTCAACCCTCCGTTTTGCTCCGGTAGCAAAACCTCTCTTGGCCCCAAGCAAACCCAATTCATAGCTTGTTGGCGAGCCACCGCCACCGTTTCTCGAACAGGAAGGATCTCATATCCTATCTCTTTTAAACCGTTAACAATAAAAGGATCAGCGACGTCAACACGAACTGCAGC
>JAGRAG010000061.1 GCA_020435025.1 Bdellovibrionales bacterium
GCAGCTGCGGAACTGCGCGTGAAGCACTCATTTAGGACGTTTTAAGTGAACAATCCAAACGATAAGCGACAATTTTTACATCCGTCTATATAACATCACGACTCGATTTGTGACGGTCCTCTTTTTAAATTATGAGAACTTCAATTATGCAAAACAGGAGTAGAAAATGGGAAAGTCGTGGAAGAATCCTCATAAGGTAGCAGCAGCCCAAAAAAAAGGAGCTATATTTACAAAATTAGCTCGAGAAATTGCCGTAGCGGCAAAATTAGGTGGGCCTGATCCGGAAGGAAATGCACGACTGAAAATGGCCATCAATGCGGCTCGAACCCAAAGTTGCCCAAAAGATACGATTGAAAGAGCTATTAAAAAGGGCTCAGGCCAGTTAGATGATGGGACGATTATTGAAGAGTTGACCTATGAGGGATATGGACCACATCAGGTGGGCATCATTGTAGACTGTCAGTCTGACAACAAAAATCGAACTGTTTCTGACATTCGTGCTGTTTTTAAGAAAAATGGTGGAAACCTGGGTGAAAGTGGCAGTGTGGCGTGGATGTTTAGTCGCGTGGCTATTGTTGAAGGAAGTAAGGACGGGGAGTTTGATCCCGAAGAAGAGGCCATAGAAGCTGGAGCTAACGAAGTGGAAGACAATGGGGAGGGAGGTTTTTCATTCTATGGAGAGATTGAAGATCTCGATGGCATTCGAACCACCCTATCAGATCGTGGCTGGGAGGTGACCGTGGCGGAATTGGGGTACAAGGCTCAAAATAAAACTGATGTTACTGAAGAACAAAGAGAAGAAGTGGTTCAGCTATTGGAATTGTTAGACGATAACGAAGATACGCATCGTATTTATTCCACGATTGATTGACCAATATTTTTTAAATCGGAGATTTCTTTTCGACTGAGAAATCTCCATTCCCCTTCTTTGAGATTGCCTAACTTTAAAGTACCGATTCGAATCCGTTTTAAACTGGTCACCTTTAGTCCAACAGCCTCACACATCCTTCGAATCTGTCGTTTTCTTCCTTCTTTTAAAATAAATTTCAAGCGACCTTCTGCTTTTTTCTCAACGATGGCTGGCTTTAATTTTTTTTCATCTAAAACAATTCCATGGCGCAGTTTATTGAGTCTGTTGTCAGTTATGTCACCTTTAACCCAAACGATGTACTCTTTTTCAACATTGCTGTTTTGGTTTATAATAGCTTTGGCGAGCACACCGTCCGAGGTTAAAATTAAAAGTCCCTTGGAATCTATATCTAAGCGCCCTGCGGGAGCTAAACCCTTAAGGTGAGATCTTTTAAATGCCAGATTTTTAGGGTCTGCTTGACTCTCCGAACCCACGAGCTCTACAGCTGCTTTATAGTCGTTTTCCGGCTGAGAGGAGACGTAACCAACTGGTTTGTGGATCATAAGAGAGACTTTCAGATCCAATGTTTTTTTCCCTTGTTTTTTAAGAGAAATCTCGACTTGAGGAGAGACCTTGCTCCCTAGCTCAGATATAACTTGCCCGTCCACGAGGACTTGGCCGTCGCTAATCAAGCGATCCGCTTCTCTTCGAGAGCATAGCCCTTTTAGGGACATTAGTTTTGACAGTCGGATAAGGTCATTTGGATTTTTTTTCATGTCTGTCTTGTATCAGGTTTATGGGGCAAGTAAAACTTCAAAAAAAAACGCACCTTAGAAAGATGCGCTTATCAAGTTTGAATGCGAAATATCTTTAGGCCACTTTACGTTTTTGTGACCAAGCTTGGTATTTTTTGTCAAAATCTTTTGGACGCTGTCCTTGGCGATTGATCAATCCTGCTTTAAACCACTCAAAATGCTCCGAGCAGAAAGCTGATCTTACAGGTTTCTTGCCGCATCCTTCTGCTGGACATCGCTTGGGGAGTTCAACGACGTTACTTGGAGGTCCGCCTTGGGGCTTTTTATCTTTTCCGGCTTCTTTTGACATGATTTCTCCTCTTGTTAGTCAAAGACGACTTTAATCTATTATGACTATCGGGAAACCAGACGAAGGACTTAACATAAAAGTCATACGGCCATCATTCTGGCAAAACAAAAATTGAGCTCTTTCCTAAAAAAGGATTTGAGTATTTTACACCGTCTAAATCGTAGCCAAAAATTTCAACTTCAATCTTATAGTCCCCAGTTGGATTTAAAGAGTTAGGTACTACGACTTCTAAATTGAATCTCCCATGATCACAGACGGCTGGCTTATAAGAAGCAGCCCTCGCCATCAGAGCCGATCCATTATACATATTCCACTCTATGCTGTTGTTCGGAAAGTTGCCTTCATTACAGTCACCAGATACGTAAAATACAGAACTCACTTCTTTGGCAACAGTGAGATCGTTTTCGGTATTGATTCGGATTTCTAGCATCTCCGCTTCTTGGTCAAAGCAACCAGAAGAGCCCGCATCTAAGCAGTGCTTTATAACCTCTTGCCGTTCGAAGACATTCTGGTTGGAGTAAACATCACAGTTTGTAAACTGTACGGCAATCAGGCTTAAAAAAGCAAAGATTGCAATTGTTTGCTGCATTCGATTCATCCAATCATTCCTTAGGTTTGACACTTAAACCTTATCTTCTTATCGACAGACTTTTGTCTAAACTTGAGCCAGCTATAAATAAATTATAAGATATTGAAATGACTTACTTTATATAAGAGACAGTCAAACTTAAGGATTGAGGGGCTTTTCTGATGGGAGTGTGTTTTGCGCTTGAGTGGGATTGTTGAACAGATCGGGAAATACGGAGCCAAGAGATCTTAGCCAAATGGATTGATAAGCCTGATGCTCGGTGACCATATCTAAAGAGTGAATATTTACCGATCTAAGAAACGACGGCTTGTGCTGTTCGGCAAGATCCATGGTCTCGGCAGATTTAATAACTGTCGAGAGGTGAGACCTGTACGCAAAGCTGTGCGCTGAGATTGGCTTTAGAAGATGGTTGATAAATAAGTGAGCGAGTGGTGCTTTTTTTGTTTGCTTTGGAATAGCTACAATGTTGACCCATAAGGTGACCTTATCTTTAGGGATCCAATACTTGAAATGAGGAGAGCGCTGAAGATAGTTGGCGCTTTTTCCTAAAGGAATCTGTTGAACCCAAACATCCCCCTTATTTAATAGGTCTATTTCCGGAAAGCCTCTTTTAGAGTATAAGTACTTTCCAAATTCATTCAGAGCTTCCGTTAAAGGTTCTTTTGATTCCGTTTGAATCCACTCATCCGAAAAATCACCATATCTTTTAAGTTGTTGCAAAAACTCTACGGGATGAGCCATCAAACTGACTTTTCCTTTAAATTTTTGATCATAGAGCAGTTCTTTAAATGTCTGGGGCATTATGGAGATGTGCTTGGTATCAACTAGGTATCCATTAAGACCCCATGTAAAGGGAATGGAATGTGCTTTGTTTCGGTCGAAGGGAAGGTTTAAAAAATCTGGAGAAATGTCCGCATGCTCTGGAACAAGCTCCTCTTGAATCGGTAAGAAGGTATCTTTAAAAACTAAGGAGCCCACTTGCAGCGAATTCATCTGAACGATATCGTAACGATCAGAGTTACTATAAATTTCATTTATGATTTTTAAGTCGGAAGCATATTCGGTAAGTAGGACTTTCACCCTGTACTGTTTTTCAAATTCGGAAACCAAAATATCTGGGAGCACGTCTTTATTTGCTAGAACATGAATTGTGCCTTGGGAATAGTCAGGACGTGAGTTTTGGCTTTCAAAACGATAGAAGCTCCACCATATTCCCATTAAAAATGAAAGAGGGACTACAAAAAATGCCAATCGAACATAATGGGTCAAATCGAGAGACTCCGCACAGGTATAATACTATGATATATTTTAACCTCCTAAATCCATAGAGAAAAGAATTTAGGAAGAGATAGATAATTTTTTTGAATTATTTCGGATTAAAGTCCTTAGGGTCATATTTTACATCGATTTTCTCGCCTTCGGCGGGAATAAAGTCTTTAGAGAAAGTGATACTGTTAGACTCAGGAAGATAGGTCCAACCACTTTTAGGCATTTCTACTCCATTTACTAAAATGCGAATAGAATCTACGATAGGAATTCGACTTAAGTAAAATTGAGAGGCTAGCTCTAAGATATCATTTGCCAAAAATTCAAGTTCGTCGGCGAAATTTCCACATAGACTTGATTTTGTTCCTCCTGTAGCTTCGACCAGCTCGCCATAGCGTTTACCAATCCTCGCAAATGAGAGACTCTTTCTACACGCTTCATCCCAAACTCCCATCGCTGAAATTGAGAAACGTGGAGAGCTGCCGATCGGAGGTTTCACTTGGTTTAAAAAATCCTTGTAGTGTTGGATCGAAAATAAAAGCGGGTCTTTATAGTCCTCTTTCCATGCAGCGCTATCTCTTGAGAAATCGTCTTCATCACTAACGATAACAACAGCTAAAAAAGCTTCTGGGCGTAAAAACATTGAGTTAAATGGGTTTAATAATGCTGTTTCTATGCTCTGGAAAGCCCGCTCATCTCCAGAACCGTTGACTCCCTGAATGATGTTTGTCAAAAAAACATCTTCGATGTTTTCCGTTTGTGGCGTAATAACAAATTCTCCAGAATGGTTGTCTCCGAGTCCATCTTTAAGCTTGGAGAAGTTAGAATTACTTGTATAGAGCTCCCTATAAGCGTCGGTAGTGATAACACCTATTTGAAAATCATAGTTGAGTTTCTGAAAGTCTTTAATAAACGAAGAAAAGTTTGCAGCTAAATTTTCTTGAGAGGTTTTCATAGACCCGGAATTGTCTACAACCCACAAAATATCTACTTTTGTGCTTCTCGCTCCTACATTTTGTTGAAAAATATCACTGTCTTGTAGTAGTGAAAGTGACGGATCATCCGTACCACATCCAATAGTTAAAAGAACAGCTATCAATAAAACGATCCGCAATGCGGCTGCTCCTCGTCTCATATATCCCCCTATTAAGACATCTTGTCTTAAAATATTGACTTGATTGGTTTGATGGAGCTTACATACTAGACCTATGTCTTATCGACTTTCTGTAAAATACTTTAGTTTTCGATTTGTAAATGAAATTTTATAAGCTGGTGAATTTTAAGTAGAAATGGGATTTCTCAAAAGAACGCAAACCTTGTAGGTCTATGAAATTATAGAGAAAAGTTCTATTGTCGAACTTTTTTTAAAAAATTAATTTTGCTAAGAAGTTCGTCAATTTCTCTTTAAAAATGCTGAACAAGTTATTGTTTTTTGGAAAAATTTTTGACGACGCATCCGTTGAACTGTGGTCACTTTCATAGAACTTTTTATAATAGGAAGATATGAGTTTTAAAATAGTAAAAATAAATTCAAGCAATGAAGACTTCTTTAAAGATAACGTTTTAGAGTTAAATAAATTAATACACTATCCATTTGCTGAGCGAACTTTTCAAATGAGCTATTCTGAGTCTTATTTCGACTATTTTAAAAAGCTTGGCGAAGTTCATTACTACTTAATGATTGACAATAGTAATAGCCAAGTTGTGGCTACGGGTGCTGCAATATTAAGAACTTTAAGTTGGAATGAGTTTCATCAAGAAAGCGTTTGGTTTTTAACCGATTTAAAAGTCCATCCTGACTATCGGGGAAGGAAGCTGTCTTTAAAATTGATTGCTTATGGGTTTTTTAGAAAAATATGGAGTTGTAGAAAAGCCTATATGATTTCCTATGACCCTAAGGGAGGTCTGACTCGAAACTCAGCAGTTAGCTTATTGACTCGATTTCGGTGGGCTCCCATTCGCTATGCAATAACTATGTATGTTTACCATATGACTTTTAGTGAGTTCCTATCCCACCAAACGGACCTAAGAAAAACATTCGGAGATCTTGTAGCTACCTCAACTGATGAATATAGGACTCTTCGACTAAATAGTTCTAGCAATACGTATGACTTCGTACATCTGCAAAGAGGAGCTTTGGCTTTAAGCTTTGATGTCAAGCCAATAACGAAATCTTCAGTTATTTGTTTTTTGTTGGAAGAACACGAGTCTTTGCGTAGCGTGTTGAAAACAAAAAATGTATTACCAGTGGCAACGGCATCTGTGTTGACATTGAACTTTCGTCCTTTAAATTGGTCTTTCTTACTAACTAGCGATGTTTGAGGCACCATGAAGAATAGAAATTTTTTGATATTACTTATTGTATTTTTCGTTGTTGGATGTGCCTCTCCTGTTCGCCGTGGTAGCGACCAAAGCAACGGATGCCAGGTTATTTTGGGAGCCTTTGATATTGGTTCAGGAACGACGAAATATAAAGTTGCCGAGGTTAATACTTGCACCAAAAAAGTTGTTCGGGTGCTTTTTGATAAAGGGCTGGCTGTAGGCTATAAGTCTGATTTACTAAGACAACCTGAGAGACGGTTTTCGAAAAAGGTGCAAGTTGAGGGAGAAAGAGCAATAGCAGCACTTTTAGAAGAAGGCCGGCCGTTTCAACCTGAGTTCATTGTTGCCGTAGCGACAGCCGCATTTCGCGAAGCCAGAAATGGTGCTGAGGTAGCTAAAGGTATACAGGAAAGTACAAAAATTCCAGTTGAAGTGATCTCTCAAGAACGAGAAGGAGAGTTGGGTTTCTGGGCGGCTCTTTCTCAAGTTAATCTCGACCCTAATAAGATAGTGGTTTGGGATATTGGCGGAGGCAGTTTGCAATTAACTGCTTTTGATGGCGGGAAGTATATTATTTTTAAAAGCAATTTAGCATCCGTTTCCTTAAGAGATTGGGTTATTGAGAAACTTAAGAAACAAGATATACAAAAAATTAAAACACCCAATCCTATTGGTGAAAGCCACTTAAAGAAAATACAGGAAAAGGTTTTGTTAGAAACACATAAAGTTCCTGAAGCGCTAAGAAGCAAACTTTCTGATTCAACTGTCGAAGTACTAGGGGTTGGAGGTGTTCATTATTATAGTATTGGGGGCCAATTAAATAAATTGGGGGAAAAATATCACTCTTCTGAAATCTATCCTATTTTAGTAAAAGGAAGTGGTTTGTCGGATCAAGTAATTGGAGGAGAATATGCTTCCACTCAAATTATAAATTTAGCATTGGTTAAATACTTTATGGATGAGTTAAAGATTCAAAAAGTGTGGCCAGTTAAGGCAAATAATGCGGATGGATTATTTGTACACCCTAAATACTTTATAGACCAAAAGAGGTCGGCTCAAATCCTAAAGAGATCTTCTGAGTAAGTACATTTGGAGAAATAGATTTGTGTTAGAGAAAAATAGAATCTTACTGAGTTTTCAATTAGCCTTATTCTTTATAATTCTCATTTTACCGATTGCTAACTCTATTCAATTGCTATTGTTATTTTTGTTATGGGTTGTGACTTTTCGAAAGTTAGGTCCTGGAGAATGGATTTTATTTATTTTGGTAAATATTATTTTTACTTTTAACAATATTATGGCTATTCGCAATGGAACTTTCGAGTTTATCCTACCTAGCTCTGCTTCAAAAAATGAGATATTTGTAAGCAACGGATCACTCTATATTTTAGGTGTTCCTATTTTTGAGGTTTTCTTATGGGGTTTTTACATACTACATACAAAAAGAATGTTGAGATTGAAACTATACTCTTCTTCTCTTTTAAAACCTTTTTTATTGTCCATTTTATTTTCTTTGTCTTTTAGCTTATTTCCTACGCAACTCGGTATTTTATTAGCTACCACTGCATCTGTTCTGACTTTGTTTATGTTTTTTCATGAAAAACAGGATATTCTATGCGCCGGGTATATGGTATTTATTGGAACGATTTTAGAGCATATAGGTGTTCACTTTGGTATATGGAAGTATCCAGGGAACTATCTTACAGGTGTTGCTTACTGGTACGTTAATCTCTTTGCAGGAACAGGTGTGTTGTTAAATCGTTTAGCCCTTCCACTTACATCAAAGATAATAAAGATGTTCACTCTAAAAGAGCAATATTTAGAAAGTGAACGTTGATCATAGGCAATACTAGAAAGAGGAGACGTTTTAGTAAATATGATTGTTATACCTTATCTAATAGCTTGATCTCCTTTTTTCGCGATTTTGAACAAAACAAAGCGTGAGCGGGCGAGAAGGGCAATATTAAAAATAGAATTTTAGCGATGCCATCATCTCTGTAGAGCTTCTTATTATTATTGTTGGCCAGTAATGGGAGTTGATAGGGGAGTTGAAGACAAGGATCTTGAAGGCCTGCAGTGGTTTTGTGCCTGTGCGATGGCCATCTTGGTGCTGATAAGAACTAGGTTTCTGTAGTCATTCGAAATAGATTGTGAGTATACCTTTTTAGCTGCATGTTTTTCACATCCTTTGGGAGGTTTTCCAGATATTATTGCTCTTTTTTTTTTTTTTTTTAATTAGAACTTCGTCGATCAAATTCGTGGCAAGACCACGAAACAATGCGCGACGCTCATCAATACGATGTCTAATTTTTTTTTTTTTTTTTCTTATAAAAACAAAATATATTAAAGAATTTTTTTTATGTATAAAGATTTTAAAGTTTTTTTTTTTTTTTATTTTGGTTTTTTTTCCCCCATTTTTTATAACCCATTGCTTAAATAGTTTTATTTCTC
>JAGRAG010000062.1 GCA_020435025.1 Bdellovibrionales bacterium
ATGCTACACTCATTCCCGTTGCAATCGCCGCCAACATCCCGATCACCAAAGACTCGGGAATCCCATCAATAAGTATTCCCAACCAAATCGCAAGAGCTGCGTTGGAACCATGCGACTCCTGATGGATCTCATCAATAGTCACTCCCGATGTCGACTTATCCAATTGATCGTATGCTTCTTCCTGCCATTTTCTATTTATCTGATGACTCTCTTTATCTAAGGCATCCACCCGTTCATTGCTCAGTTTGCTTAAGCGCTCTTTTAACTCTGGTAGTTTTCCAAACACATCATGAACATCATCTTTTGAAATCTTATATGTAACTACATTCGTTTTAGCAACAACATCCGCGGTACGAGGGAAGTCACCTAAAACACCAATTTCACCAAACGTGTTGCCGGCCCCTAAAGAAGCTATTTCTTCCACTCGCCCATCCGCCTGATGGACGTTTACCGACACCTCACCCGAGGCAAGAAAAAACATGTCTAGCGATTCCTCACCTTGCTTAAAGATCACCGTATCTTTCCGAAAGTCTCGACGCTCGATTTTTTGGACCAAAAGCGCCATTTTTTGCGGAGGCAGCTGACTTAAAACATCTATTTTAGCTAACTCGCCAATTATTTTCTTTTTTCGCAAAGCTTTTTTTATCCCTACGTATCTGCGAGCCAAAGAGAGCTTTCTTAAAAATCCGCCTTTACTGTTTAAGATTGAATTTAATGCGTCAAAAAGAAGACCGCCACATATTGCCCCTACGATAGCCGAAACCAAACTTCCCATTCCATGTTCGTGGACATGATGAGGCACCTCTCCGAACAGCTCAATTGTGAGAGCGAAAAGCAATGCTCCAGCACCGAAAGCCATAAAAGCAGAATTCACTTTTCTTTTCGGCTTCCACCACAATCCAATTGCCGCTCCAAGCGGTAAAGAAACCGCGCTCGCTATACCCCAACTAAATGCGCTTAAACCTAGAGACACAGCTCCCCCTTTGTGGTTTTCTATTCTACTTCTAATTTGAGTCTTATCTGTTTCACTTTCTCAACACTATCGCCTGGATCCGGCCAACTTCTCACAACCCTTCCTTTTCCGGCTATTTTGATTTTCTTCTCAAAAGGCATCAGGATGTGCATAGCCTCTCGCAAACTCATTCCCAACACATTGGGAAGGTGACCCTTCGCAGAGTGATTGACACCTTCTCCAAATCTCTTTTTAGGAGACACTTCTGATAACTTCTTAACCACGTTCTCTTTCGAAATAAGGACCGGTGCTAAATCAGATTTTCTCATGGCGAACTGAGCAATACTTGAAAATAAAGGAGCTGCCACAGTGGCTCCATAGTACTCACCTTGAGGCTCATCAACCATCACATATATAACGTAGCGTGGTTCATTCACAGGAATGAAACCAGCAAAACTAGATAGATAAGCTCCCTTTTTATAACCTCGCCCATCAGTCTTTACTTTCTGAGCCGTTCCCGTTTTCCCAGCGACGGGATACCCATTCACTCTGGCTGAATAGCCCGTTCCACCTCTCGATGTGACTCCGGAAAGTATCAATTTCATCATCTTGGACTGTTCTTCTGTTAAAACTCGTCGAGGTTTATAGTTCCGTAAAACAGGATTCACCCAATTTTCCTCAGTGACAGATTTAACTATAAATGGCCGTCTGAGAAGCCCGCCATTTGCAATAGCGGCATAAGCATTAGCGATTTGCAGAGCCGTGGAGGTCATCGCATGTCCGAATGATATATTACTTAGTTGATGAGCCTTCCATGGTAGAGAATGCAATATACCCTCGACTTCGCCAGGAAGGTCCACTCCTGAACTTTCACCAAAACCAAAATCCCGCAAGGTACTTCGCACCCGTTTTTGACCCAACTGAAAACTTACCTTCGTGATTCCAACGTTAGAAGAGTGAGCAATAATTTCCGCTAAAGTGAGTTTATCAAAACCATGACTAGCATCCGCCTCGCGAATCACTCGCCGTCCAATTTTCAGCTTTCCCCCACCACAATCGTATTCCGTGTTGGGAAGCGCTAAACCTTCGCGAATTGCGCCCGCAGCAATGAACGGCTTTATCGTACTGCCTGGCTCAAAAAAATCAGTTACTGTTTTATTTCTATTCGAAGCTTGAACTCGAGTTGCGTCTTCTCCTATGCCGCCCTCGACATTGGCAATGGATAAAATTTCGGAAGTCTGAGCATCTAATACAACACCCATTGCTCCTGCTGCCGAATATTCATCCACAACCCTTCGCAATTCACTTTCTAAAAAATACTGAATTTCACCATCAATAGTTAAATAAATGTCCTTACCATCAGGTTGATCGATAAAATGTCGCGCATCAACCACTAGAGGGCGTCCCCGTGCATCTCTCTGAACACGGACTTCTTTTTTACTCCCCTTTAAATACTTGTCATACAATAGCTCGATACCTTCGAGCCCTTTTCCATTTCTGCCCACAACCCCCAGAGAAGTTTTAAGCAATCCCTCGTTGGGATAGATACGTTTGGACTCTTCAACAAAAGCCAAACCCCTATAACCCCAAGCCTGTATTTTTTCTTTTTGTTCAAAGCTGAGATGTCTTTGGATCCAAACAAACCTCTTATCAGAAGGCTTCACAAGTTTGTATAATTTCGCGTAAGACAATCGTAACTCGTGAGCCAGTTGCTTAGCTGCTTTTCTCGGAGATTCCATAATTTTAGGATCGGCAAACAAAGAGTAAGTAGACACAGTTACAGCCAACTCTTTACCATTGCGATCGAAAACAGAACCTCGATGAGATTCTATAGAAATCTTCTGACTAAACTGCCTATCTTCCAGTTGCCCCAATTTTTCATTTGGTAGAACCTGCAAGTAAAGACTTCGCCCAATCAAAACCAACCATGCAATCAAAAACAGACTAAAGACAAGGACAATTCGTGACTTCACTATACACACTCATGGAAATTCATTATTTATGTCATACTTTAATGGTACACAATGAAATCAGCATACACTAGCCCTAGTGTCTTAACCACTTATTCTTTTCAACATACCTTTTGTACTTTTGTTTAAGTCTCTTCGATTAAACTAAAGACCAGCCATTCATCGTTCCACTTAATATCACCAGCAAATAGCCATCAAGAAATTTAATATCCGAATGGAACTCTTTCGGCACAATCTCAAAAGAGATTCAAAAATCGTTTACTGCCTCAGAGCAATCTTAGTTCCATACATTTGAATGACTTGAC
The DNA here is from genome assembly GCA_020435025.1 of Bdellovibrionales bacterium. Classification (GTDB taxonomy): domain Bacteria; phylum Bdellovibrionota; class Bdellovibrionia; order Bdellovibrionales; family UBA1609; genus JAGRAG01. The sequence goes on from JAGRAG010000062.1 coordinate 3,228, forward strand.
CCCGCTTAGCACGAGTCAAAGTTAACTTTGTCATTGCTAATTGATTCACTCTGGAAGAACGTGTAATACGAGCATACTTCGTCACTAATTTTCTGTTCTTGTCTGTCAGTCGCTTATACATTCTACCTTGCTTTAAAACAGAGTACCCCACCCGACGGACTTCCATTTTCACAAAAACAACCGAGAATAAGGCTAAGATTATTATAAACACACTGACAAAAGGTCTTATCTCTCTCACTGTTTTACGACTCATTTGTTTCTACTCCTTTTTCAAAGATTCGAAGCTTAGCACTTCGCGCTCGAGGATTTGCTTTTTTTTCTGACCAACCCGCCTGAATGACTTTTTTGTTCACAAGTGTTCCCACCCCGTCCTCTTTCAACTTCTTAAAACTTAATTTAACAATTCGATCTTCCGTCGAATGAAAGGTAATAACGAGAAGTCTCCCGCACGCATTCAAGCGCTCGACAAGCGGCTGCACCATTTGTTCGACTTGTTCCAACTCATGGTTCACTTGAATTCTCAAAGCCATGAAATAATTTGTTGCTGGATGATGCCCCTTTCTTGTCCAGCCCTCCGCCATCTCAATCAGATGGGCTAACTCCAAGGTGCTTTCAAAGAGCTTTTCTCTGCGCCTTTCAATGATTCGCTTCACGACCCGATTCGGCCTTCGAATCTCTCCTAATTGAAAAAAAAGATCACTCAGCTCCTTGTCCGACCACGTATTTAAAATATCCGCAGCCGTTGTCTCGTCCCTTTGGTCCATTCGCATATCCAAAGGGCCATCATGATAAAAAGAAAAGCCTCGTTCAGGTTGATCAAGCTGAGGAGAACTGACTCCCAAATCCAACAATATAACGTCAAAAAGCTGCGTTCCCATAATACTTTCTATTTCGGCATTTAAGTCCGACAACTGAGCATAATTGCCTCTCAACAAATATAGCCTTCGCTCATCGATCTCCTTTTTAAAATGCTGGCAACCAAACTCAATAGCTTCGTGATCACGATCCACTCCGATCAGGTGAGCCTGCTGACACTCCTTTAGCATTCCTACAGCATGTCCTCCTCTGCCAAAGGTTCCATCTAAAATCCACCTCACGCGATCCTTATGGGCATGCATATTTAAAATAACGTCTTCAAATAAAACTGGAATATGCTTCATCAACAGACAACCTCACTCAACTCCGCAATGCTTTCCATAATTGAGTCAAAGTTTTTCGCCATTCCCCCGTGTAGATTCTCCCAAGTCGATTGGGACCACACCTCAAACTTCTTTCCCATTCCAAGCAGTACTATATCCCCGGACAACTTCGCAAAATCTCTTAATTGTCCTGGTATTAAAATTCGATTCTGACTGTCTAACCGACTGACCTGCCCGCAGGCTAGATAAAATCTACGAAATGCGGAAACTTCTTTTTGAAATCTTGGAAGAAGAGAAAACTCATTTTCTAAACGCTCCCACTCAGTAATGTGATAAACGTCTAAACATGGCTGCCCCTGGACTTGGCTATTGGTGATTACAAATTCGGTGCTTCCACCGACTTCATCGACAGCTGCGCGGTAATTGGCCGGCAGACACAGCCGACCTTTGGAGTCTAATCGGACCTCATGACGGCCCCTAAATAAATTGGTCATCCTAACCTTTTTTATCGGAAAGATCCCGTCCTAGAATCTCCCTGCCACATTCCTCCACTCTACACCACTTTCTCAGTTCATCCTAAAATATGCAGAGCGTTAGGCCTTCTTATTCCCTTTGGTCCTTATGATGCGCCTTGATAGACTGGAATAAAGGCAAGTGATTGCTAGGATATTTGCGGTAATACCATTTTTGCACCTCGACCAACTAAGGGTGGGAGTTAGGAAATGATGCAGGAATGCCCACGCTGTGGGTTTAGCCAACCTAAAGATCGATTTTGCGCCAACTGTGGCCTCGATATCGAAAACTATCATCCAGCCCCTGTCTCTTGGAAAGTGAAGTTGATTTCGAGCACCTGGTTTCAAATGTCGGCAGTTGTTGTCGTTATCGCCACTTTAGTGTCGATTCTATATTGGAAACAATCCGATGACATTCAAAGCTTTTCAGAACCTCCTGCTTTCGAAGACGTCGGTGCCGATCCGTCAATGGGCGAGAAGGAAACAGAGACAACTGCCTCAAATCCTAAAACTCAGGCACCGACAACACCTCCTTCCGCTTCCTCACCACCCTCCAGCCCACAAGCTCTTCAACCTGAAAAAAAGCAAGCCGCACCAGAAACGACATCTCCCACTCCAGATCCTGGAATTCCGGCAACGGCGGTGACAGCGATACCAAATAAAATACAAGTTGAATTTGCAGAGGTCCCTCAAACGGCCATTCAGCGCCTCGTGGACTCCAGCACCATTATTGGAACCGACGGTACTGTTACGGCGTTATTGGTAAAAAATGCCGGTAGTGTCACTGACTGGGTAAAGACTGTTGGCGGGATCAAACTCCCTGGAAATTCACTCTTAGACTTGAAATTGGACACACCCGTTTCTGCAAAGTATTCCAACCCCACGACTACTGAAACAGAATCCGCACCTCATTTTTCATTCGAAGTACATATGTTTGCCTCACGTATACAGGCACAAACAGTAGATCTCGATATTGCTCTACAAGTGCAATTGCCGGCAACAGGATCAGGAGATACCTCTGCCAATTTAAGTGTTCAGGACAAAGGAGAAAGCCTCATTGTGCTCGCCGGTTTTCTTCCGCCCATTGAAACCTCTAACCTTCCGGAGCTAAATTTTCGAGGAACTCCCTTAGAAATTCTCTACTCCGAAAGTTATGCATCGCGAAATTCCGACCTGTTGATCATTATAAATACTAATTAAGCTTGTTATGACACTCTGAGATTGGTTGAAGCTCACTAGACATTCGTCTAATCTGACTCCTTTTAGGGGGTCGAATGAGTCTATATTCGCGATTAGTAAAACATCCCGGATGGATCGAAGTGATTGTCGGCTGCATGTATAGCGGAAAAACTGAAGAACTCATTCGCCAAATTCGCCGGGCCGAAATTGCCAAGCAGGCACATCAACTGTTTAAACCGCGAATCGACAACCGCTACTCTGAAAGTAGCGTGGCTTCTCACAACCAGAATCTTCAATCCGCCATCATCATCGATCATGCCTATGAAATTTTAGATCGTGTGAATGCTGATACGGAGGTCGTTGGTATCGACGAGGGTCAATTTTTTACAAACGACCTTGTTGAAGTGGCCGGTCAGCTTGCCAATTCAGGAAGACGTGTTTTAATTGCTGGACTTGATACGGATTGGAAAGGCCGACCGTTTGGGCCTATTCCCCAATTGATGGCCGTTGCCGAAGAAGTTAGAAAGCAACATGCCATTTGTATGGTGTGTGGATCGCCAGCAACTCGAACCCAGAGACTGCCTGGTGTTGGTGGGCAGGACATTCTCGTTGGATCTGATGGAATGTACGAAGCTCGATGTCGAAGTCATTTTAAACCGTTACCTAGTGAAGATAGCTTGTTGACCCAGCCACCGAATCACGGCAAAACAGAGAAACCACACTTTATGGATTTGTGAGAATAGGAACACATTATGGAAAACATGAACCTTTCTAAATTGATTACTGAAAAAGAAATTCAAAAACGCATCAAAGAAATAGGCGCTAGCTTAACAGATCGCTTTCGAGACAAAGAAGTGGTCGCCGTATGCGTCCTTAAAGGCTCATTTATGTTTTATTCAGACCTGATTCGAGCCATCGATACCGAAGTGATCTGTGATTTTTTTGGAGTTTCTAGCTATCAGAATTCCATGCACTCTTCGGGAGAGGTCAAACTAACATTGGATTTATCAACATCGTTAGAGGGCAAGCACGTTTTATTGGTAGAAGATATCGTAGATACTGGACTGACAATGAATTACCTCCAGCACATGCTACAAACGCGCAAACCTGCAAGTATCACTTCTATAAGCCTTCTTCATAAACCTGCAGCAAAAAAAGTGGATTGCCAACTCGACGAAGTTGGGTTCGAAATCAAAGATAATTTCGTTGTTGGATATGGATTAGACTATCAAGGATATTACAGAAATCTTCCTTATATTGCAGAAGTAGGTAATATTAACTAATCACGTATTTATGCTGATCTCATCAAACAGCCACTTCACCAGCACTACTCACTCACGTGGGGAATAATTAACTGTTGTCCTATCTGAATTTTGTGAGCTTGCTCTATTCCATTTGCCGACATCAATGCCGGCACCCGAACTCCAAGGCGCCGAGCAATTCCACTTAAGGTCTCCCCTTTTCGAATCCTGTAAACTCCTCGAGCCTTTTCCAGCTTCAGGTTTTTAAGCTCATTTAAGTGCGCCAAAACGGTCTCATGTTGGTCAGTAGGGACTCTTATATAGTCCTTAGATCTTAAAAACTCCCATCCCTTCCAAAAAGAGCTCTTAATGTGAGGATTATAATACATCGCCGATTTTCTATCCCCTCCGAACCAACTGATCAAATGAGCTGCATTAACACTCTTACCCAACACCAATTTCACAGACTGCTCTTTAGGCAGCCGCACTATGGGTCCAAAGTAGTGATCTGCGTTTTTCTCCACTTCTAAAATAGCTAAAAAACAAGCATAAAAATTTGCAGATGCGAATCCAAATCTTCCCTGACGTATGTTTACAAGATCTTCTAAAGATTGAATCTGATGCCGCTCCAACTGCCGACGAACACCTGCAGCCCCATGGTTATAAGCAGTAACTGCTAATGGCCAATCTCGTAGGACAGAATAATTATATTTAAAAAGTCGAGCTGCAGCTATAGTCGCCGTTAGAGGATCGTTGCGCTCATCAACTGCGCGATTTAACCTTAAGTACCTTTTCGCCGTTGACCTCATAAACTGCCAGATTCCACTGGCCCCCACTTTAGATCGAGCCTTTAAATTAAAGGAGCTTTCAACAAAGGGAAGCCTTGTGAGCTCTAATGGAAGCTGCTCTTCACGAAATATAGCTTCCATTTGCTCAACATATCGTCCTGAACTAACAATACCATTTTGTATTATATCTCTCTGACCTAATTGAAACCGGATTCGACTTCCTCTAGTAGCCTGACGAAACTTATTTTCTTCGTCTTTATTAGCAAAAAGGTACCAAAGCCTTAAATCTTCATCTTCCAAACCAAGAGGGCTAGATAAGCGCGCCAATTTCAATAACCTCTCTTTTACTTTCAATTTAACTTCTTTGATTCTTTCTTTGCGCTTCTTGCGTTTCTGATAGGAATTCAATGAACTCTTTTCTATATCTGAAAAATCGATACTTTCATAAACAATATCAGGGTATTGACTGTCATGAATAACACCTTGATGGGAGTTGTATTTCGAATAAATATCTATCCAGAAAGAAACTCTCGTTTCCAAACCCGGAGGAACAGAAAACACGCCTACTTTATAGCCTAGAGCGCTTTCTTGCTTGTCGTAGTCTGGCTTACTCCATAGGTTAACTGAATTTGCAATTCGACTTCGAACGCTCGGATCTTCCTCGAAAGCTTTAGGTTCAGCTAAAGGACTCGCAAAAGCCCACATGGTCACCCCAAACCCAAACACTATAAAAAATATTTTGATATCAATGATCTTCATTCGTATGGCAAAACCTTTAATTTCTAACTAAATCTGAAAGTAGCGTATCAAACATAGCTTTCGCTTGAACCTCTAATCCGCCTTTTCCATTAAAAATAAAAACAAAAGCCAGAGGAGACCTCGACTTAGGGCTGGCATACCCTGCCAAACCCACGACTCCGGTTAACAAACCTGTTTTCGCTCGAATGCGATTTTTAATGTCATCGTCATTCAGCCGACTCTTTAATGTTCCATCGACGCCCATAATAGGAAGAGCCGAAACAAACTCCGGAAACACTTTGAAGTCACTTTTTAAATCTAGCAACAAACTTAACAGATCGGCACTTCTCAGTTGATTCTTTCTAGATAGACCCGAGGGGCTAGAAATCATAAAATGGCTTCTTTGAAAACCCCTACTCACTAAGTACTGGGATATCGCTTCTATTCCCGCATCCATCTTACCGGGGGGCCCTTTCATTTTAGCAGCAATATTTTTTGTCAACATTTCAGCAACAAAGTTATTTGAATATTTGAGCATATCTCGAACAGATTCAGCCAACTGTTTACCTTTGTATTCTGCCACCATACTCGCATCTATAGGGACACTTCCTTTTTGAACCGAGCCTTTCACTCGTATCGACCTTCGCTCAAAGAATGCTAGAAGCTGATATCCAGACCAGATCTCTGGCTTAGAAATACTCGTATACTTCACTGTTTCCGGAGCATTGATTCCTATTGCTCCCTTGACCCGAATGAGATCTCCATTTTTCTTCTCCACTCGCTGTACGCCAACTCTCACGGAAGAACCCTTTATGGTCTTCACTCGGTTGTCGATCTGAATATATGCACTCTCAGGATCGGCAAACAGAATGGGTTTTGCTCCAACTTTGGACCCAGGACGAATAAAAACATTTACTGAATTCCAGTTGAAAGACATGGCGCCAATAGGAGCATCATAGGCTCTATTTACTCTTTGAGGATCTCTTCCAGGATCAAAACGAATAGAATCAAATCGGCTATCGTCAACAACAATATTGCCTTTAATCTCCTTTATACCCGTTCTGACAAATTCATTGACTAGGAACCACAAATTTTCCGATACAAATCCAGGGTCACCATTTCCTACAAGGTATATGTCTCCTTCATACGTGGCTCCATTTATCTTCCTCGAAAGCCATATTTGGGTCGACTGCTGAAAGTCATTCGTTAAAAGCTCAAGGGCTGCAGCACCTGTTACCATTTTTGTTAGTGATGCTGGCATAAATTTCTGTTTGTCGTTTAATGAGTAAATAATTTCGACTTGACCATCAACTTCACGACCAATAGCCATAGAAAGGCTTGTTTTTGGGATTGCATATTTTCGAATGTTATTCTCAATTTTCTTTGTTAAATCCGTTTTAGACTGACCTCTAGCGACTAGACTTAGAACCATGGTCATTACAAATAGACAAAAGCGAACCACTCTCGGCATATGCGTTACTATTTTTTCAAAAAACATAGAGACCCCATTGTGCATTCCAACCTTCCCCTTTTTCCTAATTTATAATATTCAACTTAGTTGAAACACCTTCATTTCTATACAGACTTAAATGAGAAATACAATTCCTGTAGTATAGCGGAAAAAATAATTTAAATGAGGGTATCTCCAATATTGACTCCGCGTGCAAGAATGATTGATATACTAGATATAAATATCCGGTTTTCACTATCTAAAGAGGAATAAAATTGAACAGACCGAAAGTCTTATGCGTAGATGATGATGAACTGATCTTAGAAGCACTCCGCAGAGTTTTAGATCAAGAATATCAAGTTTTTACAAGTACCTCAACGGAACATGCTTTGGAGTTGCTCGAAACGGATCGTCATTTTGATATCGTTATTTCCGATTATCAAATGCCAGGAAAAAATGGAATTGAATTTCTAAGAGAGGTGAAAAGAAGATATCCGATTTGCGTTCGTTGTCTTTTGACAGGGCAAATAACTTTGGATGAAATTTCTGAATTTATTAATAAAAATATCTTTCATAAATTTTTAATCAAACCTTGGGACAATCAACAACTGTTGTTACAAATGAAAGAAGCCCTTCAATTACTCACTCTTCTCAAAGAGAAAGAGTCCTTGTCACAACTCGCTATCACCGACCCCGTAACTCAGCTGACAAACCATAGATTTTTCCAAGA
>JAGRAG010000003.1 GCA_020435025.1 Bdellovibrionales bacterium
TTTGCTAATGCCATTGTCAAAATAGTTGCAATTGGAGCACATTGCGGAAGAGAGGAAGTAATTTGCTAAAGGAGTTCCAATCGAGACAATGAAGTTGGTACTTTGAATTGGTCCGCCGGCCACTGTCGTAGAAATAGTGATATCACCTGAAGAAAAGGATCCGCTAATCGGAAAGTAGGGGAGTCCTTGTAGTCCACCTACATTCTCGCTTCCGGAAACGGTTCCAGTGAAAGACGAAAGATAGATTCGATCGTATCTACCTGAGAGGCCACCTACATAATTCCCTGTACTCGACACTGATGAAGAAGAGCTACAATACTCAATACTCGAGTTTGCATTTCCCCTTCCCACTATACCACCTGTATATGAACCGGAACCACTAACGGATCCTGAAGATACGGAATGTGATACAAATCCTCCAAACGATCTACCAAAAACTCCACCAACGCTTCCAATACCAGAAACTGACCCCGTGAATTGACATAAAAAACAATTGGAGCTTGTCCCATCTCCGATAATTCCTCCAACGCTATCGTTACCTATAACGTAAGCAGAGTTAATATCAATATGATAGAGGTTTGTATTTATAGCTTTACCGATAAGTCCTCCGACATCAAATGAACTCGCATTGACAGTCAGATTGATAATTGATGTATTTGAAATCTGCGCATTCTCCGTTTGCGAAAAAATTCCTTTTTGAGACCCAGCTAGTGCAATGTCAATTCCAGATATTGTGTTTCCGTTTCCGTCAAAGATTCCTTGAAAACCACCTCCGGTGCCAATAGGGGTGAGGTTATTGGTTCCAACAAAATTTAAATCGTTCATTTGTATATAGAATACGTTGGGATCATCAATGGTCATATTCTGCAGATCCGTCACTGATAATACATAAATTACTGGATAAGAACTTTGTGTTTTATAGAGCCAGGTATGTATAGGAACTTGGTGTTGTTGTCGGGCATAGAGATGTAAGACGCCAGCAGTCCTACTAAAGTACGGAGAAATGGTGTCGTAATTAATATGAAAGGAAAATGTGCCGCCTCCCTCTTCGTTACAATTGGTTGTTGAGTCTTTGGGTACGAGATCTGGAGAAAATATCTTTACATCTCCCTGCTCAACATCACAATTTCCCGTCAATTCCCATCCGGAAGATGTTTCATCATACATTCGGTTCGTTGGGAGTGCCGAGGGAAGTGAGTTTCCGGTATAAGCGATTCGTGAAATTGCCGTACCTAAATTTAATCTTAAATGAGGAAGGGAGATGTCGTTGACTGCTACGGAAACACTTATGGGGCTACTTGCTTTGTCTGAAAAAAAAGTCATTGTATAGGTACCATTTTTGTTGTCGACAATGGAGCTTATTATGTCACTGTTGGTTTCTCCGGAAACAGACAGTGAAATAGACGTCGTAGGGTTGTAGTGGGTATCTCCAAATTGATCCCGAGTCGTGACGGTGAAAATGACTTCAGATTGTCGATAGATATTCGCCATATTACTTTCAAACTCTGTTTTCTCTATGGATAAAGCTTTCTCGGAAGGAAAGCCAAGTTGACCGTCAAGGCGGTTGTCGTCAAGTTTGCAACCTAATAGGGCAAATATTGAAATGAGATAAAAAAAACGTACTACCAAATACATGTCAATTGTTTATCGGTTTAATTGTAAATTAAGTTGATATCTATCGTAGAATGAAGTTGATTAATAACTATTTTTTCGGACCTTTTTATTCGAAAAATCGTATTAAATCGACTCAAAACAGCACAATTCATGAAGCAAATAGGAGAGGTTTTTGCTTAAGATCAAAAAATGCGAATATTTTCATTTTATAAAAAAGGTTTAGAATTGGCTCCTGTGGAAATTGAAATTAGTCTCATGCGGGGACTCCCCCAATTTCAGTTTATGGGTTTACCGGATATGGCTATCAAAGAAAGTCAGTTGAAAATTAGGTCGGCTTTAAAAAGGCAAGGCTATACTCTGCCCAAGGCCGAACAGATTCTTGTGAATCTAAAACCGGGATATGTCAAAAAAAGCAGTCGAGGAATTGAGCTGGCTGTGGCCGCGGCGTTTCTATGGAAAACCGGTCAAATTCCAAATCCAGAAAGCTGTGACAAAGTCTTTCTCTATGGTGAACTGGGATTAGATGGAAAGGTTTATGTTCCTGACGACTTGGACTCACTGGTGCAGCACGATCGCAAGCTACCAATTTGGTCAGGAATCCCTCGTAGGGGAATGGGATATTCTATTAATGCGGTTTCGTCTCTAAATGAATTAGGCCAGCCAAAGTTTATACTTGGTGAAGAATTTGAGTTTAAAATGCAAAGACCAGTTCTTATGCCTTGGTATTTCTCAAAACAGGCGTCTCGGTTAATTGAAATTGTTGCAACGGGTGAGCATCCGGTGATGTTGGCAGGTCCTGCAGGATCGGGAAAAACCACTTTGGCAGAGGCCATTCATCAGTGCCTGAGTGATCCGTCGTATGAGCAGTTTCTAATGAGTTCAAGGATTAATAAACTTGTAGGACAAAAACTTCATTGGCGACCCTATGTGGCTCCCCATCACACAACACCTCCTCTTTCCATGGTTGGAGGAGGAGTGCCTCCGTTTCCTGGTGAGATCACTAGAGCCCATGGTGGAACGCTTGTAATGGATGAGTTTCTCGAGTTTCCAAGTAAAGTTCGAGAGGCTTTAAGAGAGCCTGTCGAAAAGGGTGAAATAGTTGTGGCTCGCCGAGGTCGTCCGCAAGTTTATCCGGCACAAGTGCTGCTTATTGCCACTTCGAATCTCTGCCATTGTGGAGACCTGGTGCCTGGGCGTACTACGGGATGTCGATACAGCTTGGTCAAATGTCGCTCTTATTCAGAAAGACTGAGTGGACCCATCTTGGATCGATTTCACATTCTAAGTTTTTCTCACAAGTGGGGAGTAGGTAAGGAAGTGGACCTGTCACAAATTGTTCCTCGTATTCGGAAAGCCAGAGACTTTGCTCTAAAAGCAAGGAAGCAAAGCCATCCAAACGGGCGACTTTCTGAAAGTGAATTGATGTTAAGTTCCAAGATGCAGCATTACCTAGATTTATTTCCTCAACAGAACTCTTCGCGAAGAAGGCTTAAAGCGATTCTAAGAGTGGCAAGATCCATTGCGGATTTAGAGGGAAATCATGAGATCAACTTACAACACTACGAGGAGGCTATGGATCTTTGTTGGCGATCCTTTGAAGAGATGAAGAGAAT
>JAGRAG010000004.1 GCA_020435025.1 Bdellovibrionales bacterium
TAAGGCATTAACATACCTATCCCTCATGAGTGTGACTTTTTTGTTAAGTTTGCCATTTATTTTTGGATTGACCCCGCACCCTGCTCCCGCCACCATAACAGTTAAGAATTTTACCTCGGAGGACCTAATGAAGAGGATTAATACCTTTTTACTCATCTGCGCATCTTTTCTGATGATCTCTTTTTCAGCACAAGCTTTTATGATCGAACCCTACGTGGGTTATGAAATGGGAGACTATGAATCCCACGACGCATCCGGATTCGCTTATGGAGCGCGTCTTGGCTTTGATCTCATCCCGATGTTTTCTTTTGGAGCTGAATATTATTCAACAAAAAGCACCATCAAATATCCGGGAGCTTCGACGGATGTTACCCTAACTGACATTGGTGCCTTCGCTATGGTTGAGTTTCCGGTTTTAATTAGAGCTTGGTTCACCTATATTATTGACAGCAAGGGATCCACTTCTGGGTCATCAGATACCAAGGGGACAGGAACCAAAATTGGTGTCGGCTACACAGGCCTTCCTTTTGTTAGCTTGAATTTTGAGTTAATCAATCGAAAATTTACAGAACGAGGCTCCACTTCTATTAGTGAATCAGGTAACACATACCTTATCTCTCTCGGCCTTCCCTTACCTTAAGGTCATAGCAGGATTCAAAAAAAAATGCCGCATATCTGCGGCATTTTTTTGTCCATTTTTTATGACTTTAAATTCCTGAAATCAATAGAGCATAGGGCTGCTTTCCACCCTTTCCTTGCGGAACATTCACTCCTTTTACAACAATCTTCAAAGGACCGTCTGATGGGCTTTTAAGTAGAACCTGTTCGTTATTGTCCACTCGACTGGAAACGCTACGTGAAGTACCAGAACCGTCAGTTACAACAAGATCAAGGTCATTAACCAATGTTTTACCCGCAGAAGGACTCCCGGGATAATCCGTATAAACAAGAGTCACACGCACTTCTTTGTACCCTTGGCTATCAAAGGAGTACTCTCGACTCTCACCCACTCCAATCCCACTGGTTTCATCAAAATACGCTACCGCCCCATTTGGATCCGTCAATCGCGCCATATCTACACGGCCATAACCTTGATTGTTGTTCGGTCCCGGCGTCAACATCTCTTGACCCTGAGATCGACCCACTTCTCCATACTGTCCAGGGTACATATCAAATGCGGTGTGGAGCAAAAGCCCCTTCACTAAAGCCGCCGAAGGCTGATTCATACCTTTAGACTTTAAAAACTGACGAGCCACGGCAGCAGCTCCTGCTGTTAAAGGTGTCGACATAGAAGTTCCACCAGAATAGCAATAATCTTGATTGTAATTTCCCCACAGCGGGCTGGCACCGCTGACATGAGAGCAATTACTAACAATATTCGTTCCCGGAGCTACAATATCGGGTTTTCTACGTCCATCATTTGTTGGCCCAATTGAACTAAACGCCGCAACACCATTTTCATTGTTAGAAAGGGTATCACTAGCAAGTGGCTCCACAGACCATGGCTTGCCTTGTAGTAAATCTCTCAGAGGTCTCTGAATCCCTCCCTGAAGCAAATAGTTTTCAGAGGCACCTACAGTTAAAGCATTTTTCGCAGTCCCCGGTGAAGAAACAGAGTTGGCATCAATGCGACCATCTTTATTGTCATCTCGACCACTGTTACCCGCCGCAAACAAGATCAACATTTCCGGATGATTCCACATATACTCGTCTACTTGCGCAGACATATTGTCATACACTCCTTTTGATTGACTTCCCCAAGAATTGGTTTGCACTCGGGCTCCCGCCTTCATCGCCGCATCAAAAAGATCTGCTAATTTCGACGGCACTGTCAGGTTGTTCAACATTGGAGACCACATGCCTTCGGCAAAAACAGCTGCTTCGAAAGCGCCTCCTTTCAGCAATCCTCCAGAAGCTTCGCCACTACTCATTACAGATCCGGAAACATGTGTTCCATGCCCCATGGGATCGGACCAATCTTTAGCAAAGAGGCCAAACTTTGCTCCGCCAACGTTATTACGAAAATCAACATGCAACTGAGGCCCTTCACCAGTATCTAAACCCGTGTCTCCAACTGCCACCACTTCGCCTTTACCTGTATAGCCTAAAGCCCAAGCCGCATCAAATTTCATAATTTTTGTGCCGGTTTCAAAACCAGTAAGATCTTTAAAATCTCCAGCCAGAGTTTGAGCTGATCCATCCTGCTGCAATGGAAGCACCATTGTCTGCATGGGTTGATACTCCTCTACCCACTCGACAGCTCTTAGATTTGCAATCTCTCTTAATTGGGCAAAAGAGGCCTCTACACGAAAAAAACGACCACTTTCGTCAAGAACTTCGACTTGTGGACGCTTTTTCAATTCCTGCGCCACTTCCGTACTGAGAGGTTCACTGACAGCGACTACATTTAAAACGACGGTCCGAGTTTTATTGAAAACACTGGGCCGCTCGATACTGGAGCTCAATTTGTATTCAGTTTTGAAATCGATGATGGCATTTATACGATCTTGCTTAGATACCATCTCTTTTAAAGCGACCGTATCCGACCAGACCAATAAAGCATCATCTGGAAGATATCGAAAGACATCGACTCCCATCTCTTTTAGTACTTTTAGATCCGTGGCTTGAATGCGCTCCTTGTACTGAACGACAAACAAATTTCTGCCTTGTCGCAATTGAACATTTAATTTTCGTGAGACATTCGTTAATGCTACCGTTTCGTTTTGCAAATATAGATGTGTTCCGGCAACCGCACTCACTGAAGTCGCGGCACATACCCATATCGCAAAAGCTCGGCGCAGATTCCTTCCTGCGTTCTTCATAAACCCTCCTAATTGGTTTCTTGCTCAACCATTCTATGGCAAAAGTGGTCCAAGACCTAAGCATATCGCAATGCAACGAAGAGAGACTTCGCGCGTCGAGACGGGTTTAGAACTCTTTGCTGTTTTCGAGAAAAATAACTAAACTTTGTAGTTCTATGCTTAAATCACTGAATAAAATAGAATTAGACCGAGTTCTCGAGTCTATCGAAGGTTCCTGTATCATTGACGTCACGGATGGGGACGGCCGGATTTTATTCGTTAACAAACCTTTTTGTGAAGCCTCGGGCTATGAAAAGAAGTTTCTAGTTGGTCAAACTCATCAACTGATCAACTCTGGATTTCATTCCAAAGAGTTTTTTGCAGAACTTTGGGAGACTTTACTTTCCGGTCAGACATGGACGGGGGAGATTCGTAATCGTAACAAATCTGGTGATAACTATTGGGTTCAAAGCACGATCACTCCTTTTTTAGGCGAAACGAGAGAAGAGACTCGTTTTGTCGCCATCCACAAACTTATTACCGAAGCTAAGCAAGCCCAACATTACTTAGAAAAAACACAAAAAGAGTTTCGAGAAATCAACTTTGCACTCAATCAGACGGCCATAGTAGCTGTTACCGATGTCAGTGGTGTGATCACATATGTAAACGATAAATTTTGTGAAATATCAAAGTATAGAAAAGACGAACTTATTGGAAAAACACACCAGGTTTTAAATAGCGGCCATCACTCTCGTGAGTTTTTTAAAAACCTATGGAAAACCATTTCAAGAGGTTCCATCTGGAAAGGAGAAGTTAAAAATCGTGCCAAAGATGGAAGTTTTTATTGGGTGGATACAACCATCATCCCCAATCTTGATAACTCAGGTCACCCCATCAGATACACTGCTATCCGTAAAGAAGTGACCGAAAGAAAGCTAGCGGAAGCCCGATTGGAACAGGAGCGAGCAAAGGCTGCCTACTCGGAAAAAATGGCTAGCCTAGGAGAGCTTTCAGCGGGCATCGCCCATGAATTGGGAAACCCCTTAGGTGCCATGCGCGGTCGACTGGAGATGCTAGAAATGCAACTGGGCGACACCTCTACCGAACTCGATCGAGAGGCAGCAGCGCAGATCGTACAAAAAACAATTTCACTTGTAGATCGCATGTCTAAAATTATTCGAGGGCTCAGATCTTACGCACGGGATGGCTCCAATGACCCTCTCACTCCGACTTCATTAAACCAACTTCTCTCAGATATTTTGGATATCTCAAATAGTAAATTTCGAAAAGTTGGCCTCGAAGACATTCGTTTGGATTTGGATGAAGAGGTTACAACCCTTTGCCGAGAAGCAGAAATCGGTCAGGTTATCGTCAATCTTGTTAATAACGCTTGCGATGCCATTAAAGACCAATCTGAAAAGTGGCTTTCCATCGCTATCAAATCACAAAACGATAAGGTCGTCGTCCGAGTCACCGACAGTGGCCCAGGAATTTCTGCGGAAGACCGACAGAAAATCTTCACCCCCTACTTCACGACCAAGCCCGTAGGCGTCGGAACCGGTCTTGGGTTAGCTATTTCGAGTAACATCATCGCAGCTCATCAGGGCCAACTCAAACTTTGCGAAGATTCGGAGCACACCTGTTTTGAGTTTTCTCTTCCTACGGTTCCTACAGCCGCAGAAAAGAATCTATAGTGCAACAAACGGCACTCTTTAATTGCGGATGAAAGTTCAGATAGCTTAAAAATCCCCATGCGAATGTACGCAGATCACATACATTTAGCGAAGGGCGCTCTGTCAAGCTGGAGGCGGTCCCGCCACAGGCGGGATGACAGCAAGGCAGGAGCCGTGCCCCGAAGCTGAATGTATGTGATCTGCGTACATTCGCATGGGGATTTTTAAGCTATCTGAACTTTCATCCGCAATTAAAGAGTGCCGTTTGATAACGATATTTAGATTGAAAAAGGCGACTATAAAGTGTCCTCTGATTTATCGATATCACTGTCGCTATCAAGGTCTGAATCCACAAATCCATACTCTCGTTCTTTACGATACAAGGTTCGACGGTTGATGCCCAAAATGTGAGAGGCTTTTTCCTTACGTCCACCCGTTTTATCAAGTACTCTTCGCATGTATCTTTTGGTCAGCTCATCAATAGTTGGCCAATCGGAAGTGATTTTACCAAAAAAATCATCCAAATTATCGTCTTCTAAAGTTGGGATTTCGTCTTCAGTAATGACTGTTTTTGGGCTGAGCACCACCAATCTTTCAATGACATTTTCTAACTCCCGCACATTTCCTTCCCAGCGAGCGTTAACCAGTTTCTTCATCGCCCCCGCATTAAAACCTCTCACTTGCGAGGAGTTCGCAGCCGAATACTTTTTTAAGAAAAAATCGACCAACAAAGGAATGTCTTCTTTTCGATGCCTTAAAGGTGGAATGACTACCGGAATCACACTCAATCGATAATAAAGGTCTTCACGAAAACACCCTTCTTTAATCGCCTTTTTCAAATCCTTATGAGTTGCCGCAATCACTCGAACATCGATCTTTCTCGAGTTGGAATCACCTACGGGCTTAATCTCTCTTTCCTGAAGAACCCGCAACAACTTGGCCTGCAAGCTCAAATCCAAGTCTCCGATCTCATCTAGAAAAATGGTTCCTCCGTCAGCCTCCTCAAACAATCCGCGCTTGTTAGCCACAGCTCCAGTAAACGCTCCTCGAACATGACCAAAAAGCTCCGACTCCATCAAAGTATCTGGAATCGCCGTACAATTCACAGCAACAAATGGCTTATTTCCTCTAACTCCACCTTCATGGATCGCTTTAGCCACGATTTCTTTCCCGGTTCCGCTCTCTCCAGAAATCAGTACATTTGCAGAAGCCGATGACAGTCGTTGAATCAGATCGAACAAAGCCCGCATCGACTTACTCTTTCCGATAATGTTTCCAAACGACCAAGTCTTTTTTAGTTCAGTACGAAGCAATCTATTTTCTTTTTTCAGCTGCGAATAGTTAATTGCTCGCTCAATGGTCGCACCCATTTCTTTGAGTTTGAAAGGCTTGGTCATATAATCGTACGCACCTCTACGAGTGGCCTCGATTGCGGACTCTATACTTCCAAATGCAGTGATCAGTACGATCGGAAGGCCCGGAAAGCGTTCTTTCACTTTCTCGATAAACTCCAAACCATTCATCTGTGGCATATTTAAATCAGATATCACGAGATCCACATCAACATATTCACTGGGATTCTTATCAAAGGCTTCGAGAGCCTGTGTTGCAAGAGGAAAGCCTATACTGATATAGCCAATGGACCGCAAATAATCCATCAACATCTCGCGCATTTCTGTTTCGTCATCAACGACAACAACCTTTCCCTTTGCCACTAAATGAGTCATTCTCACTCCTTGTTATGGGTATATCGAGAAATTTAGTCTCGCCCCTAAGGTTCATCTATCAACAAATTCTTTCTCACGCAACAAGGTGCTCTAGCAATACCACTTTATGTCCCGTTCTACTAAAAACGTGACAACACACCTCATTTAGTTATTCCAAATACAGTTAAATTGTAGAAGAACGAACTATTGTATAAAAAACTACAAATTCAGCTTGGAAGGGACCTCCAAGATTGTCAATCCATTAGAAATATTGTCATATGATAGGATAGATAAATTAGGAAAAAACATGGACTTAGAACTCACCTGTGATCTTCAGCAGCCGACTCCATCTTCTGATTGGGCCTACCTTGACTCCCAACAGTTTCGAGAGAAATTCACCTCTCCATCTGAGCCCTTTGTCATGCGTTTTTATGTAGAAGGTGTCGGCTGCTCTAAGTGTTTAGCCAAAATTGAAAACCTCAAAAGATCTTATTCTCAAGTTGTCGAAGCCTCCATGGACATGAGTAAGAACATCTTACGCCTTAAGATCACTCCCCAGGGGTCTTTTGCACAATTTATCTTAGGACTAGAAAATCTCGGCTATAAAGCTCACCCCATATCTGAAGGGCAAGACCAGTCCAAGCTTCAATCCTTGGAAAATCGTAAAATGTTAAAGCGGATCGGGGTCGCTGCATTCTGCACAGGAAACATCATGCTCTTTGCGATCAGCAGTTATGGTGGAGTCAGCGGTCTGATTGAAAAGTACTTTAATTGGCTCTCTTTATTTCTTGCCATCCCAGTTTTGTCGTACAGTGCCACGCCCTTTTACAAAAGTCTATGGCTGGCCATCAAAGACAGAAGACCTTCCATTGACCTGCCTATTGTGGCGGCACTTCTCATTGGATTTTCTTTAAGTGCTTATCACACCTTTATTGACCATGGCGATGTCTATTTTGACACTCTCACCACACTCGTATTTTTACTTCTATCGGCTCGTTACTTTCTTAAACGCATTCAACAAAGCTATCTCTCATCCTCATTTTTTCTTCCTTTTTTAAATCTTGATAAAGTAAGAATCTGGGATGAAGCTTTAAACAGATTTGAAATGTTTCCTCTTGAAAAGGTGCAAAGTGGCCAAAGACTTCTTGTGTTAAAAGGAGAAAAAGTTCCTGTCGATGGAACCGCCTTAATCACTGGCGCACCAGCTTTTATTAACAATGCTTTTTTGACAGGCGAGTCGCTGCCCGTCAAGGTCAATGCTAAGGATAGTGTCTATGCCGGCGCTGAACTTGTTTCCGCTCAATTAGAGATAGAAGTCACCGCAACGGGAGAAAACACCCGATTGGGTTCTTTGTTTGAAAAAATGGAAGAAGAGGTATTAAGAAGAACCCCTTTACTCACATTGACCGACAAATTGGCTAAATGGTTTACCGTAACGACACTTACGATGGGAGCTTTATTCTTCGCTTATTATGCAACGATAGATCTCACCGAAGCCACTCGCCGCTCACTGGCTCTCGTGATCTTAGCTTGTCCCTGCGCTCTGGCCCTAGCCACTCCCCTCACTCAAAGTCTTTCTCTTCTGAAAGCCGCAAAACTAGGATATGTCATCAAAACTGCCGAAGTTCTTGAAAAGCTACGTCATGTAACTCAGATCGCTTTCGATAAAACAGGGACATTAACAGAAGGTCGATTTCAGTGGATCTCTTGGATCGTTCGCGAGCCAACTAACGAAGAACTGCAACTGATCTACGCTCTTGAGGCCAACAGCCATCACCCCATTGCCAAGGCTTACCTTGCCAAAGTGGAGAGTTCCAATTCATCCTCACTGGAAATTTGTGACTGGAAAGAAGTCCACGGCAGAGGTGTTGAAGCTAAATATCAGAAAGATCGTTATGAAATCCACGCTCTTGATGAGGATCACTACGATAAGCAGTTAGGGAACACCACTCAAGTTGGGTTTTACAAAAATGATGAACTGCAGTTCGCTGCTGCATTTGGTGATCAGATCCGTTCCGATTCGAAAGAATTAATTTCTAGATTAAAAAAATTAGGATTTAACATACATCTGTTATCAGGAGACTCCGAACAACCTGTTACTAGTGTCGCCGAACAAATTAAGGTACCAACAAAAAATGCGCACGCACAGATGACTCCAGAAAGTAAGCTAGAGTGGATTAAGTCTCAAACACCAAAAACAATTATGGTGGGTGATGGCGCCAACGATGCGGCCGCACTAGCAGCCAGCTATCTTAGTGTGGCCGTTCAAGGTAGTATGGAGGTCAGCCTTCATGCCGCCGATATCTATCTCTCTAAATCGGGTGTCACTCCGATCTATCATCTTTTGCGACTCGGCCAAGATACAATGAATGTGGTTTATCGCAATCTCGGCTTCTCACTAGTATACAATCTTGTCGGAGGAGTCGCTGCTTTATTAGGGTACGTAAACCCTTTAGTTGCGGCAATACTTATGCCAATAAGTTCTTTATGTGTACTTGCCTCTTCAGTCTGGGGAACGAAGTATTTGCGAAGACTCAGCACATTGGTTGAGGGAGAACGATGAGCATTCTTGCCATAATGATCCCCATTACGCTGTTACTCGCTGGCGGGTTTTTAGCACTATTTTTTTGGGCGGTTGGACAAGGTCAATTTGAAGACCTAGTCACTCCCGCTCATGAGCTATTAGTTGAAGATGAATTAGAAGAGTGTAAACTTAACAATAACTTAAACAGGAAACATCAAGAGGAGTAGGAATATGTCCAATCATAGTCCGGGCACGGACACCGTTACCTATGACGATGATATCGTCAAAAAATTTATTTTTGCGGCCCTTCTATTTGGCGGAGTCGCCTTTTTAGTCGGAGTCATTGTAGCCCTTCAATTAGCTTACTGGCAGTTTAATTTTGATACCAGTTGGCTGACGTTTGGTCGACTACGACCACTGCATACAAACGCAGCGATTTTTGCTTTTGCCGGCAATATCGTTTTCGCAGGAATTTATCATTCTACACAAAGGCTCTTAAAGGCGAGAATGTTTTCTAGAGCGCTCAGTTGCATACATTTTTGGGGTTGGCAGTTAATCATTGTTGCCGCTGCGATTTCCTTACCGCTTGGTCTCACAACCGGTAAAGAGTATGCAGAGCTAGAATGGCCCATTGATATCGCGATCACTCTGATCTGGGTGGTTTTCGCTATTAACTTCTTTGGAACCCTTGCCAAAAGAAGGGTGCAACATATTTATGTGGCGATTTGGTTTTATATTGCTACGATCGTTACTGTTGCCGTACTTCACATAGTGAACTCCTTGGCCCTACCTGTTAGCATGATGAAAAGCTATCCCGTGTTTGCCGGTATTCAAGATGCCCTGGTTCAGTGGTGGTACGGTCACAATGCCGTCGCATTTTTCTTAACAACACCTTTTTTAGGCTTAATGTACTACTATTTGCCTAAAGCCGTTCAGAGACCTGTATACAGCTATCGACTGTCCATCATTCACTTTTGGGCCCTCGTTTTTATGTACATTTGGGCGGGGCCCCACCATTTACTAAATACAGCTCTACCAGACTGGGCCCAAACTCTTGGAATGATTTTTAGTGTCGCCCTATGGGCACCAAGTTGGGGCGGAATGATCAATGGTCTGCTCACGTTAAGAGGGGCTTGGGACAAACTTCGAACAGAACCTGTCGTCAAATTCTTTGTTGCAGCCGTGACAGCCTATGGGATGTCGACTTTTGAAGGACCACTTCTTAGTATTAAGTCTGTTAGTTCTTTAGGGCACTATACGGATTGGATCGTTGGTCACGTTCACGTGGGAACTTTAGGCTGGAATGGCTTTATGGCTTTCGGTATTTCCTACTACTTATTACCCAGAATTTGGAAGACCCAACTTTACAGTAAATCTATGGCGACAGCTCACTTTTGGGTCGCAACAGTAGGAATTGTTCTTTATTATATTTCCATGTTGTCCGCGGGGATCACTCAAGGCCTAATGTGGAGAAATATCGACTCAGCGGGACGCCTTGTTTATCCAGACTTCGTTGAAACCGTCACTAAAATCATCCCACTTTATCAAGTACGGGTGGTCGGTGGAACCTTATTTCTAATCGGTTTTCTGATTATGATTTATAACCTTTTTAAAACAGCACAAACGGCAGCAAAAGATGCTACCGATGAAACTGTGCAGGTTGCGTTCAAGGGACTTCCTGGAGTTGAGGGGGAAACTGGTCACAGAAAGTTAGAAGGTCTTGTAACTGCATTTACCGTTTTAACTTTAATTGCGATCTTGATCGGATCCGTTTTGGAAATTTTGCCAACGCTGAATTTAGACAAATACGTGGCTCCAGCAAGCAAAGTCCACCCTTTTTCTCCTTTGGAAATTGCTGGTCGTGATATTTACATTCGAGAAGGATGTTATGTGTGCCACTCTCAAATGATCCGCAAAATGCCTTCAGATGTTCTTCGATTCGGAGAGCCATCAACAATCGGAGAGTCTATGTACGACCACCCCTTCCAATGGGGCTCGAAACGTACGGGGCCGGACCTCTCTCGAGTCGGTAAGAAGTATCCTTCTCTGTGGCACTTTCGTCACATGATTGATCCTCGCTCAATTAGTGAGCACTCGGTAATGCCCAACTATCCATGGCTAGCTAGTCAGAAAGTTGATTTTTACAGTCTTCGTAAAAAACTTTCTGTGCTAAAAGCCCTCGGCGTTCCTTACAGCGATGATGTTTTAGGCAGAGCTGATGTTATTGCTGAAGAAGAAGCACGAGTCATTGCCGAAGAATTAAAAGGCCAAGGCGTAGAAGGAAAAATCGAAGACAAAGACATCATTGCCTTAATTGCTTATCTACAAGCTTTAGGACAAAAAGGAATTAAAGAATGAAGTCAGAAGCACTATCTCAATTCACAGATATTCATTATACGATTACAGCACTGTTTATCTTTTTAGTACTTTTCGTTGGGCTCACATTATGGGCCTACCGAAAGTCAGGCAAGGCTTTGTACGAAAAGATGGGTGAAATGCCAATTTTGGAGGATTTAAAAGATGGGAGACAGTAAAAACTTAGGTGATCATGTTATCGAAGGGCATGATTACGATGGGATTCAAGAATTAAATAACCCCCTTCCGGCTTGGTGGCTGGGAATTTTCTGGGCCACATGTTTATTTGGCTTAGCTTACTACATTTACTATGAATTGGCTGGAGGTCCGACTCTCGATGAGGAGTTACAGACGGCCATGTCAGAAATTCATGCCGTTAAAGAGGAGGCGCAAGCCGCCAATCCTACGGCCGCCCCGAAAAGCGACGAAGAACTCAATGCTCTTGTTAGCGATCCGGCAGCCCTTGAAAAAGGAGCTCAAGTTTTTCAAACAAATTGCGTTGCTTGTCATGGAGCTAAAGGCGAGGGAACGATCGGACCTAATCTGACCGACGACTATTGGATTCACAAAAAGGGAACTATGTCGGATATAGTAAGCCTCATTAAAACAGGTGTTCCAGACAAAGGAATGCCGCCATGGGAAGCGGCAATTGCTGCTGAAGACATTGAAAAAACGGCCGCGTTCATAGTAAGCTTGAAGGGTACTAATCCACCTAATGCGAAAGCTCCTCAAGGTGAACAAGTTACGGAGTGAAATACTAAGAAGGTGAAAAATGTCGAGCAAAAATAGCCTTGATCTACCCGAAGACAGATTAGGTATGTTAGATGAGACAGGGCGCAGGAAGTTTATCTATCCTGCTAAAGTAGTCGGGTTCTTCAGAAATTGGAGAACCCGTTTTTATTGGGTCCTAATACTCATTTTACTTATTCTGCCATGGATACGAATCAATAATCATCAAGCTATATTATTGAACCTTCCGGAAAGGCGCTTCGCTTTTTTCGGGATTACTTTTTGGGCCCACGATGGGCCAATAATATTTCTTTTCCTACTGCTAACCGTTGCCTCTTTCGCATTTGTCACTGCCGTATGGGGACGAATCTGGTGTGGATGGGCTTGCCCGCAAACCGTTTTTATCGATGCGATCTATCGCCAAATAGAAACATGGATTGAAGGCAACGCCATTGAGCGCAGAAAGTTAGATGATGGACCATGGAATACTCATAAAATAATGAAAAGATCCTTTAAATGGTTTGCCTATGCCGTTGTTAGCTTAATCATCACTCACAGTGTTCTTGCTTACTTTGTAGGATCTTCCGAGCTCAGTGAAATGATGCTACAGCCTCCGACGGAGCATTGGACGGCATTTCTTATTGCATGGGTCACAGCCGCAATCATTTTTATCAACTTTGGATGGTTTCGAGAGCAGTTTTGTATCATTGCCTGTCCTTATGGGCGCCTCCAGTCTGTTCTTATGGATAACCATTCTATTGCTGTTTTATATGATGAAGAGCGGGGAGAACCTAGAAAATCCAAGGACGTGCCTAAGGATCAGCAAGGAGACTGTGTTAATTGCTATCGTTGCGTCACTGTTTGTCCCACCGGTATTGACATCCGCCGAGGAGTCCAGCTGGAATGCATCGCTTGTACCGCGTGCATAGATGCTTGTGATGAGATCATGGCCAAGGTCAACAAACCGAGCGGACTGATTCGTTACGCTTCGGAAGCTGAATTGGCTCACGAACCACGTCGAATGTTTCGTCCAAGACTGGCACTTTACTTGATCTTTTTATCGATAGCCCTTATTGGTCTGGTTAAAGTTGTTTCCTCAAGAGAGTCCTTAGACCTGTCTATTTTAAGAGCGACCGATTCGCCTTATACCCTGTTGCCGATCAAAGATACTGATCCAGAGCCCTTAATTAGCAATCACTTTAAACTGCACTTTCACAACCTAGAGATTGCGGATGCTCGTGTTCAGATTATGTTAGACGAAGTGGACGAGAAAAATGCGATCGAATTGATCTCGCCTATCAACCCGGTCCGAGTAAAAGCTGGAGAAACCAACCGTTCTCACTTATTTTTTAAGTTTCCGATGCGACTCACAAAAGATACTGGAGAGATGAAGGTTAAAGTCGTTTTCTTCTTTAGAACTAAGAACGAAACTGTACCATATGTAAAAGAATTCACCTTAGTTGGTCCTAGAGAAAACTGATGCCATACAGACACAGAAAGCCCACTTATCTTTTGTGGGCTTTCTATTTTTCTTCCATGAAACTCTTCCCACATCCTAAATTTTCTGTATTTCAAATCTTAAGAAAAACACTTTGAAACTGCATATATAATAGCCCTACTTACTTCTCTCTCCAAATTTAAGAGTCATCTCCGTAAAATTTGTTCGCTAAGAGCATTTGACGGAAATAGTTAAAACTTTAATATGCCTGCCTCGAAGTCCCCGTCTCAACTTAAGTAGTCCTCGCTTTCCTTTCCATTACTCCTTTCCAAAAAATTTTTCATCGAAGAGTTGATATGTAAATCCATCTGTGGAAAGGGAATACCTACTTTTTCTTTATCCAGTGCATTTTTAATATTTTTTGTAAGTTCATCTTTCACATCCCAATATTTATCAGTTTCAGTCCAAGCACGAACACTCCAATTAATAGATGAGGCTCCTAAGTCTAAGAGTACGACGACCGGCGCTGGATCACTTTGAACCCACTTTGTTTCCGTCGCAGCATTTAATAAAGTGGATCGAACTTTCTGCAGATCAGCTGCATAATCGGTACCAACCCCCACATCAACTCTTCGTGTTTTGTTAAAAGTTAAATTTTCAATCGTTCCCGAAAATACCGCCCCATTGGGAACAATAATCCGGCGATTATCAGGAGTCGTCAAAACCGTAGCATAAATATCAATCTCCACAACCTTACCAGTAACACCTGCCATACTTACGACGTCGTCAACCTTAAAAGGACGAAAAATAAGCAACATCACACCAGAAGCAAAGTTACCCAGAGTTCCTTTAAGAGCCATACCAATGGCAAAACCAATCGCACCTAATATAGCGGCAAAACTAGCCGTCTGAATTCCAAATATCCCCAAACAAGAAATTGTACCGGCGACTAAAATCAACCAGCGAACTATCTTTCCTAAAAATCTTTGCAAGGCAATATCTACTTTTCCCTTTGCCAAGGCTCTTTGAGTTAACGAACCTGCCCAGCTTCCAGCTATCCACGTCAAAACAATTCCAACAATAAACAGCAAAACGGAAATTAAAAAAGGCTGAACGGTTTCCATAAATTCACTCATTAGACTCTCCTGACAAAAGGTAATCCTGACTTAGTTCACGAAGAATACGATAGTCTTGAAGTGGTTTCCATTTGTAAAATGCAAAATTAAATTAACATCACAAAAAATTAGGATATTAAAAATACACATAAAATAAAATACACCTTTAAATTGTAGATGATGATTTCCTTCTTAAGGACTTACAAATCTTAAGAGGAAAATCATCATCTACAAATTAAAGGTGTATTTTATAGCTAAATAAAGCCGACATCTTTGTCGGCTTTCTGCTCAAGGACTAGAGAGTCTATTTTCGCTCACTGGCTATACATGCTTGAATAGCCTGCTGAAGTTCTAAGTTATAAGCAATACTTGTTCCTCGATTGACACCACCCTTTGTATGGCATCCACCATTGGTATGAATACCAATGATATAGCCGGATTGAGCATCAACAATTGATGAACCAGAATTCCCGCCCATAGTATCAACTCGATAAGTGAGAACTGGCCTGTTCCAGTGGCCACCATCAGAAAGCACCCCATAATGAGAACGTTGCACCCCACGATACTCATCCTGTCCCGTACCATATCCAACAATCCTCAACGTAGAGCCAAGAGGAGGATTAGCAAAACTTACCGAATACCAACTTTGAACATCGCCCGGCAAATATCCCGTCACGCTATTTGGTAAAAACTTTAACACCGCCCAGTCACGCCCATTGGATGAGTAGCTTTTCATCACAAAATTTCGATCCAATTCGTATTGAAACTTAGGATCCGATGCAACAAGCCTTCCAGAAGGAGTCGACATAGGAACACGAAACTCCAACACGTTAAACACACTTTCACAATGCCCTGCTGTGATAGCACAAGAAGGGCCAATAAGTGTCGCAGTACACATGCCGTTACCGCCTACCTGCGAAACAAGACGCCCCACTCTCGTTTCTGCAGAAAACATACGATCATCGGACTGATCACAGATCGTAGCGCCAACATGAAACACACTAATTATGGCAGCACTGCCTAACATGAATTTAAAAAGATTTTTCATATTCCCCCCCAGTTGTATTTGTCCCCTGCCAGCACAAATATGGGAATCTTTTCAAAATGTCAATCACGGTTCCAGTTTGGCACTTTTATGAAAAGCTTCACCACAACTTCACTTTTTAATTTTAATCTCCTTCTAAAGAAGAGTTGTAAAGTCTGTATAAACTGGACCCTTTAATTGCGGAAGAAAGTTCAGATAGCTTAAAAATCCTCGCGTGAATGTACGAAGATCACATACATTCAGCTTCGGGGCACGGCTCCTGCCTTGCTGCCATCCCGCCTGTGGCGGGACCGCCTCCAGCTTGGCAGAGCGCCCTTCGCTAAATGTATGTGATCTTCGTACATTCACGAGAGGACTTTTAAGCTATCTAAACTTTCTTCAGCAATTAAGAGGTGCAGTTTATACAGACTTTACAACTCTTCTTTAGAAATAGATTAAAATTAAAAAGTGAAATCATTGAATGACATATAAAACAAAAAGCCCACGAATAAGTGGGCTTTTGCTGATACTCTAGACTGATTTTCAGTTCTATGAGCGATTTCGCTTTCTGGAAAGAGCCTGCATCTTTCGAACGTTCTTTCGTTTGGCTTCAGCACGCTGAGCAATAGCCTTTTTCTTAGCAACTTCTTCTTTTGTCGCACCCTTCACAGTTTCCTCTGAAACAGCTGCTGGCCTTTCATAATCAACAAATTCAATAAGAGCCATTGGTGCCATATCACCTGTACGATAGCCGGCTTTAATAATACGTGTGTATCCTCCAGGACGATCCATAAATCGCTTCGACAAATCATCAACGATAGTTTTAACAGTCGACTGGTTAGGATATTTTGACAGTAAAACACGGCGAGAGTTTAAGTCTCCCTTTTTTCCCATCGTGATCGCCTTTTCAACGTATCTTCTTAACTCTTTTGCTTTAGGCAAAGTCGTCTTAATCCGACCATGCTCAACCAAAGCATCCACTAAACCACGAATTAAAGCTTTACGCGCGCCTTGTCTTCGACCGAATGTATGTTTATCAACCTTATGTCTCATAATCTACTCCGACTCATTTCCTATTATGCTTATGCCATTGGCCCATTATTTGGATCCCATCCTGGAGGTGGCCAACCTTCGATTTTCATACCCAAATTTAGCCCCATACCTTGAAGAATTTCCTTAATTTCATTAAGAGATTTACGTCCAAAATTTTTCGTTTTCAGCATTTCCGATTCTGAACGACAAACCAACTCTCCAATGTAGCGAATATTGGCATTTTTCAAGCAGTTCGCACTTCGAACGGAAAGCTCCAAATCGTCAACGGAACGAAAAAGATTATCATTTAATTTTGGACTGCTCTCTTCAACGCTATCCTCTGATGGCTCAATAGATTCATCAAAAGTAACAAAAACCTGCAGTTGCTCTTTTAAAATCTTCGATCCCAAAGAAACCGCTTCTTCTGGTTTCAAAGATCCATCTGTCCAAACTTCAAAACTCAAGGCATCATAGTCTGTTCTTTGACCAACCCGAGCATTTGAAACAGCGTAATTGACGCGTCTTACAGGACTATGCAAAGAATCAATTCCGATATACCCAACTGGCAGGTCCTTATCTCTTTGATCAGATTCAACATAACCTCGGCCAAAACTAACCATAAGCTCAGCCTCAAATTTAGCGTCTTTGCCCAAAGTGCAAATATGCTGATTCGGATTTAAAACTTCTACGGAGTCAGTCAGCTGAATGTCTGCAGCAGTTACCACTCCCGGCCCAACTTTAGAGATACGGAGAGTCTTGTCACTATCATCATACTGCTTAAGGCGGACTTCTTTTAAATTTAAAATAATATCCGTAACATCTTCTAATACATCAGGGATTGTACTGAACTCATGAAGAACTCCTTCAATTTTAACAGCAGAAATTGCCGAGCCCATCATTGAACTCAACATCACCCGACGAAGAGAGTTTCCAATTGTCACCCCATACCCTCTCTCCAAGGGCCTTACCGTGAACTTACCATAGACATCCGACAAACTATCTTTATCAACATCAAATCCACTTGGTTTAATGAGGTCACGCCAAAATTTGTAATAGTGCTGTTGCATAATGATGTTCTCCCTTACGGAACCTAAAAAAATTTAATAACCAAAAAAAACCTAGATACGTCGACGCTTTGGTGGACGACAACCGTTATGTGGTACTGGAGTTAAGTCTCTCATAGAACTCACTCTCAAACCAGCTGCTGCGATTGCTCTAACAGCAGGCTCACGCCCAGAACCAGGCCCATTTAAAAATAAATCTACAGACTTCATACCAGCTTCAATGGCTTTTTTAGCTGCATCTTCAGCCGCCATCTGCGCAGCAAAAGGAGTTCCTTTACGGCTCCCTTTAAATCCCAACATACCTGCAGTTGACCAACATACGGCTCCACCTGAAGGATCCGTAATGGTCACAATGGTATTACCAAATCCGGCTTGAATGTAACAACGTCCCGTAGGAACATTTCGTTTTGTTTTCTTCTTTTTGGAAGTATTTTTTGCAGCCATGAAAGAATCCTTTTATTATTTTTTCTTGTTAGCGACAGTCTTTTTAGGACCTTTACGAGTACGAGCATTTACCTGTGTTCTTTGACCACGAACAGGAAGACCTTTTCTATGGCGAATACCACGATAGCATCCCAAATCCATTAGTCGCTTAATAGCTAAGTTCACTTCTCTACGAAGATCCCCTTCAATTTTATAACTTTGATCAATGATTCCACGTAAACGAACAACTTGCTCTTCATTCAGATCATCTGTTCTCAAACGATCTTCAAAGCCTGCATTCTTACAAATTTCACGAGCTGTCTTGCGTCCTATTCCATAAATGTATGTTAACGCAACTTCCATTCTTTTATTTTTAGGTAAATCTACACCTGCAATACGTGCCATTTCTTAACCCTGTCGTTGTTTGTGTTTGGGGTTTTCACAAATGACGCGAATAACACCCTTTCTTTTAATTACTTTACACTTCGTGC
>JAGRAG010000063.1 GCA_020435025.1 Bdellovibrionales bacterium
TTGTTAATGGATGAGCCCTTTGGGGCTCTAGATCCCATAACAAGAAGTTCTTTGCATGATGAGTTTATCTTTTTGAATAGGAAACTGCAAAAAACCATACTGCTGGTCACACACGACCTTGGGGAAGCTTTTAAGTTAGGAAGTCAAATCTTACTCATGGATCAAGGCGCTCTCATTCAGTCAGGATCACAAGAGGATTTTATCCGGCGCCCAAAAAATGAGTTTGTAGAACAGTTTGTACGAGGCTACCAACATGTATAGATTCAGACTCCTTTTAGGGCTCCTGGTGACTTGCTTCGCTTCCACAACTGCTTTTGCCAATATCGTCATCGGTTCTAAAAACTTTAGTGAGTCTTTCATCCTCGGAGAAATGTTGGGTCTTATATTGGAAGAAAGGTATCATCAGCCTGTTGTCAGAAAATTGGGTTTAGGGGGAACCCAAGTGGCTCTAGACGCCCTCATTCATGACAACATTCATGTCTATCCAGACTACACAGGAACAGGGTACGTCATGGTTCTTAAGAAAGAGAAAGAGCGTGACCCGGATAAAATTTTTGACATTGTTCAAAAAGAATTTCAAAAAAAATGGAATATTCAATGGTCGGAACCCTTAGGGTTCAACAATACTTATGCCCTAGCCGTTCGCAAAGAGGATTCTCGTTTTGATGGCATCGCAAAAATATCACAGCTTTCGGGAGAGAAGCTTCCGTATGTATATGCAGGGGCCTATGAATATATGGAGCGTAAGGACGGTCATTCTCAATTCGTGCAAAAATACAATTTGAAATTTGATCCAAGTAACGTGATCTCTATGAATGCTGGCCTCATGTATTCATCTATCCGTGACAAAAAAGTCGACATGGTTGTCGCGTACTCAACAGATGGAAGAATCCAAGCCTACAATTTACGACTTTTAGAAGACGACCTCCAATTTTTTCCGCCTTATTACGTTTCCTATTTAGCGAAGTCTAAAACCTTACTGAAATTTCCGCAGTTAGAAGAAGCCATTGAACTTTTAGAAGGTCAAATTTCGGAAAAAGAAATGATTCGGTTGAATGACCAAGTCGACAGGCTAAAAAAAGAACCCAAAGAAGTCGCTCGGATATTTTTAGAGGAAAAAGGCCTTTTAAAAGTATCCGCCAATAAGCCCCTCCCAACAAAAAGCTTCAGCAGTTACATTATTAAAAGAAAGAATTATCTTATCAAACTTTTTTGGGAGCACTGCACCCTCTCTTTTGGAGCTCTCCTACTGGCTCTTATTTTTTCAATACCTCTGGGGATTGCAATGACTCGTTTTCCTGTATTGGGTAGGATCGGCTTTCCTGTAGTAAACACAATCCAAACCATTCCTAGCTTAGCTCTGCTGGGATTTCTGATACCTGTTTTAGGAATTGGTTTCGCCCCGGCGATTCTGGCTCTTTTTCTCTACTCGCTTTTACCTTTGGTTCGCAATACTTATACGGGCATTTTAAATGTTGATCCCCTTTTTATTGAAGTCTCTAAAGGGGTTGGCTTAACACCTTTACAGATTCTTTGGAAAGTGGAGATTCCCTTAGCCTTACCCGTGATTCTCGCTGGACTTCGTACGGCTGCTGTTATTGTGATAGGAACAGCCACCTTGGCCGCACTGATAGGAGCTGGCGGATTTGGCGATCCCATTTTTCGAGGCGTCGCAACAGTGAACAGTCACCTGATTTTACTAGGTGCTATTCCGGCAGCCCTATTTGCCATTGTTGTCGACCAACTTATTGGATTTGCTGAGAGGTATTTTGTTTCCAAAGGAATCCAACTATCAATGAGAGCAAATTCAAAATAAGAAAGAGCGCACAAGAATGCAATTAGCAAATTGTATTTCAATCTGTGACATTTTTAAATAGCAGCCTTTAATTGCGAACGAAGTCCTTCTGAGATTCAGGGTGCTTCTGTAAAATCGACCAGTGGAATCGGCTGGTAGGTGAAATCAGAGGCCATATTAGATTCGTATGTTTTGAAGTTCTGCATCCAATATGAATCCTCAGAGAAAACTGAGTGGATACCTTGTCGCAACTGATTTTTGACGGAGTCCATGTCTATATCCATTTTCAATTTTCTAGAACCTGAATCCCCAATAACGATCCTAGACTTCTCTAAATTAATATACCAATAACCTCCACCCAAAATTTTAAAGGGCAGCTTCATTTTTCTA
>JAGRAG010000064.1 GCA_020435025.1 Bdellovibrionales bacterium
TGATTACGAAAGAAAGAATACATGAATCCGTGGGATCACTGTGCCGCTTTGGTTTTGGAAGAAAAGCTCAAAGCGGCACAGTGATTCCGACAGAAAGTATACTTGAATCCGTGGGATCTCCTGAAATTCTTTGTTGATACTGCAGTTGAAAATCAGGGGCCACTTCCCATTTTGCTAAGCTGCTTTTGTGCTCAACTTCCTTAAGTTTGTGAGCTTCTGCCATAAGAACCGGTGAATTTTCCTGGAGCCGATTCAGCAGCTCCGTTTCTAAGAAGTTAAGTTTTTCTTCATAAAAATGAGGAGGCGACAAACTCGAATTGTGAAACACTATATTACCTAAAGAAGAAAGGCCCACCACTGCTCTCAGACTGTCTTGCAAAGCCTGTTCTTCTTGTTTGAGTCGAATAAGATCTAACTCGAGCTGCGTCAGCTCAAAATGAGCCTTCATCGAATCGCTTTGTGACGACTTACCGGCTGCATATTTCTTTTCCGCAACTCGTGCAAATTCTTTGACAGACTCCATATTTGCTTGAGTCAGTTGAATTATTTTCTGAGCAGAGTAAATCGCAAAATACAAGGTTGTCACTTGTTGGCGAACCTCAAATCTTTTGCCAATAAATTGAGTCTGAAATCTATCCGCTTTGCTCTGTTGTGCGTTGGATTGATAAATATATTGCGTCGGAAATCGAATCTTTTGCGATATAGTACCATATTGGGTTTTTAAGCCCCGATCGAGCTCTGATACACCAAACACCGGGTCATCCAAAGTCGCTTGTGAAACTACTAGCGAGTCCTCGGCCTTCCAAGATTGACGATATTCTTTGACTCCAGGATTATTTTCATAAGCTAAATGCAAAAGTTCATCTATAGTCTTCAACGGCTCTGCATAGATAGGAATTGATGCAAGAGCACCAAGAGTCACTAAAATTTTAAATAACATAACAAAGCTCCTTCAAAAAAGCTTGTTTAGAGATAAACAACTCTTCTCCGTCACATTTTGGACGAAACAATACATGATTTTTTGAAGGATTTAAGGCAATAGCAGCTTTTGGTAGATTATGTACAGAGGGACTTTGACTAGAAAATAACTGACTTTCCTATAATCAGTCCTTGGCTCCCTTAGTTTCAACATAAGGATAATGGACTTTGGGCTAATGAACGCCATAACTCTATCTATCTTTTTTCTCATTGATGACGAATCCACAGTGAGAGCTGAAATCTCAATGTCTGCTGACTTAAAACAGCAATTTAACTGACAGTCTTCTTTCGTTTTACTGTCCTGCGACGGTTTTGTCTGATCACAACAGTCATGGTTAGAAGAATGAGAGACTTTCGTTTTTTGATGATGGGAACAGTCAGCAAGACAAGCCTGAATGGGAGCTTGCGAGCCCAAAAACACAAATAAAAAAAAGACCGATATTAACAATCTCATTGTAATTATCCTGACATACCCCAGTGGGGTATGTCAAAGACTTATCGGTGACGACAGGGATTTCTTAGAGAATTCTTGGAAATTTGATTCTATCTGAGTCAGTTAAAAGCCTCTCGACAGAATCCTATTTCCATGGCTTGTTCAAAAATCAGATATTTAGTCCCAGAAGCTTGGGTCAAATTCTCGATTTAAGATTCTATTTTTGGCTTTTACTAAGTTTCTAAAACTCTCTGAACGCTCTCTGTCACCAATGATCACTTCAACCACTCCGTAGTTCCGAACGGTAGAACTAAGTCGAAAGCTCGTTACGTCCTCTAATTTAAGATCCTCAGATTGTAAAACCGCACGATCCACAAGTCGACTCAAAATACCTGAGCCAATACGGTTAAACAGTGTGTTTGTTCGTAAACCGGCCAATAGCTCCCAACGCTCATCATAGGTGAGATCCGAATTTTCCGAAAGAACCTTGTAGAGTTCTCGAGAAAGCTCTTTGGAATCCTTTTTTAAATAGTCTTCCAAAGTCGAAGCAGTACCTTCCATTTGATCGACAATATGCACATACGTATTTGGTTCAATTTTTCCATAATAAGGTGCCCAACCAAATCTGTCCTGGGACTGAAGGATAAGTTCAACAAAAGTTTCAATTGTCTCTTCAATTTCACTCAAACTTAAAACCCTCACCGCTTCAAAGGCCTCTCGATGAAAAACCAGTTCAATATCAGTACGCGCGTCTCTTTGTAAAATACTGTTTCCAAATTTATCTAGCGACAAACGCTCATGATATCTTTCTGGCATCATTCGATGTATCACAGCTTCGACCTCCCCTTTTTCAGAAGCTAACTGTGTTTTTTCATCTCTTTCGAAACGAAAACTCAACTCTAAGAATTTCTTAGCAGACTTATGGCGATCTAACTCAAAGAGAATGTCCGCTTCGCGTCGTTGTTCAACCCCTAACCAACCCCAAAGCAACTGCGCTTCTTTTTGCTCAGTGTAGTTGGCCAATCTGTATCGAGACACCTCATCGGCAGGATTGATAAAAGTGAAATCCTGTTGAACAAAATAGCTAGTTCCCTCAACACCTAAAACCTTGAGATCAATTTCTGCTTTTATGGATTTCTTAGAAAAATCCGTGTGCGACTCTGTTGGTCGGTAGACAGACCGTTGGTCTACAGGAACTCCCATTTCTTCTTCTTGTCGCGCAAGAGCCTCTGATTCATCAAAATTAACAACCAGAGTTTTCACAACAGAATCTACAGATCGAAGTGGGTTTGCAATCATATACTCTTTTAAAAGCCAACTTTTGGGATTTACAACTTTTTCATACGCCTTCTGAGCTAAGTCAGAATCAAAATTATATTCAAATTCGATAGTAAACA
Organism: Bdellovibrionales bacterium; assembly: GCA_020435025.1. Classification (GTDB taxonomy): domain Bacteria; phylum Bdellovibrionota; class Bdellovibrionia; order Bdellovibrionales; family UBA1609; genus JAGRAG01. The sequence goes on from JAGRAG010000064.1 coordinate 2,809, forward strand.
AATCACCGTTTTCCCGATTCTTCTGAACTTCAACAAATCTTGTAGGCACAAGCTCCTTGCGAATCTTTTTGTCAACAAACCTCACACCAAAAACTTTAAGAGGCTCAATATCTAAACTGGCAAACAGAGAAGCTCTCTTTGCTTTCTGCTTTAAGGCCGATGCACGTAGCAAAATTTTATTGTTTGATTTTTTATAAACTTCTAACTGAAAGTCCCCATAAGCCACATAGGAGATGGCCCCACCGACCGCAACGATTCCATATTGTTCTCCAACTCCTAAGGAGATAGGGATCGCCATCTTAGATTTATAACGAACGTAATCTTTTTCATGAAGCTTTTTTGCAATGTCCGCAGTTATAGGAATATTTTTATAAATATAGGGAGGATTTTTTACGACATTAAGTGCCTCTTTTTGGCTCGGAAATTGACGTACAAATTGAATTTCCGAGCCCGCAGTCAAACCGCTGCTGACACTGAGTGGACCTGAAATCTGATAACTCTCTCCCAATCTTGTGTCCAAGTATATTTTTTCAATCCGTGAATAGGTCCTCTTATCGCGATTGGGTTTGACCTCTAAGCCAATATCTAATCCAAGGTTTGCCAGCTCTCCTAACTCAAATTCCGAGACATTTGTTTTAAGACTTAAGCTCGTCTCATTGATCTTTTCTTTTAAGTGATCAAAAACTGTTTTTTCGGCAGCCAGAGCGTTTCCAAAAAAACTCACTGATACGCCCAAACTTACAAATGCTTTTAAAATACTTGTTCTCATTTCTTACTCCAATAGGTTTGAATCAGGGGCATCATAAAGAAGATTGACAAAAAATTCGAGTCCTCTCATTGACATTTATGTTTGAAAACTGTTGACCCTATGGCGCCTTTCCTATGGATATTTCACGGATATGAATAATTTTCAGGGAGCTATCAAGCCAACACATTTGCAAATTTCGTTCTAGGAGCAACAATTTTTTGTAAAAGGAATTGAACTAGCGTTACATATCTATCTTGGATGCTATTCCACTTAAGAATTACATTCCCTAACAAAACTCAATGAGAGTTTTAGTGGCTTTCGCCCTGCCTTGTATTCACAAAAAGATATAAGATAATTTTGACAACTTCGTCCCTCAAACTAACGAGGAACAAAGTCTTTACTTCTTATCACTATCTTTTCACTTAGGATCTTACTCCATCTTAAACCCAAGATTATTAACCCACGAGTCGTACTGATTGACAGAGCCCGGAACAACCACCTCAACAGATCGATTCGCCAAATTTTGCATACTATTAATGTACTTTTCCTTGAGCTTTAATTCAAAGGCCTCTTTCCCTCCTGTTGAAGAAAGAACTTTACCAATTTTCTCGATCGATTCCGCTGTGGCCTTTGCAATCATTAATATCTCTTCTGCACGGCCCAACGCTTCATTAATGCGCTTTTGCATCTCACCTTCTGAGATATTGATCATTTCTACTTTGATTCCTTCCGATTCATTGATCCGAGATTGCTTGTCTCCCTCGCTCGTTGCCAAAATTGCGCGACGATCTCGCTCGGCGGTCACTTGTTTTTCCATCGATGCTTGAACACTATGGGGTGGACTAATGTTTTTAATTTCATACCTATGCACTCGAATTCCCCAGCTCTCTCCAGCCTGATTGAGAACTTCCACGACCTTTGAGCTAATGAGGTCTCTTTCTTCAAACGTATTGTCTAGATCTAACGTTCCTATTACCGATCGAGTCGTCGTTTGTGCCAGTTCAATCGAAGCAAACACAAAATTTGTAACTCCATAGCTGGCTTTTGTCGGATCGATAACCGACATATATATCACACCATCAACGACAACATTGACCTCATCTCTGGTAAAACAATCTTGAGGAGGGACATCAATAGTCCGTTCTTTTAAGTCTTGAGTAAACGTGACTTTGTCGATAAAGGGAATCAAAGCATGAAAACCAGGCCCCAATGTCTTATAGTAACGGCCTAATCGTTCAACAATATCTGCGGTTTGCGTGGGTACAATCCGAATGGATTGAATAAACTTTATTATCACTATCGCAAAAAAGACTCCCCAGAATACTAAATTAAACATATCTGAAATCCCATGAATTCCTAAGCTCATTTCTTACTCCCTTCCGGATTGTGCACCGACAGATTTAACTGGATGGATCAATTTTTCTGTTCCATCAAAAAAAGCTTTCACCTGGGCCATTCCTTCTGGCAGCACGGTCACTTTCGCTTTTCCTAACACTTTATCTAATTCATCGATATACTGCTCCACGAGTTGCATTTTGATAGCCTCTCGACCTCCAGGCTTATTAACAGCATCGGCCACCATCTGCGAGCCTTCAGCAGTTGCCGTCGCCAGCAGCTCAATTTCTTTAGCCTTTCCTAAAGCCAAATTGATCCTTTTTTGCTTTTCTCCTTCCGAGATATTAATGGACTCTTGTCGCTGTCCTTCGGAAATAATGATCTGGCTCTCTTTTTTTGCCATTGCCAAGGTGATCTCAGCTCGCTTGGCTCTTTCTGCCTCCATCTGCTTTTCCAAAGTCGCTAACACGTGCCTTGAAGGTGAGATATTTTTTATCTCATACCTTAAAACTTTAATCCCCCATGGATCACTGGCTTTATCAATTTCTTTAACTATCTTATCATTTAGGCTATCTCTTTCACTAAAGATGCGGCTTAGGCTCAACTTCCCTACTTCGGACCTCATCGTCGTCTGCGCTAAATTTACCGAAGCATTTCGATAGTCTCCAATTCCATAACTGGCTTTTTTAGGATCGATGACTTTTAAGTAAACTAGGCCGTCAACCTCGACCTGCATATTGTCATTAGTGATACAAGTCTGAGAGGGAATGTCCAAAACTTGCTCACGTATTTCATGGCGATACGCCACCCGATCAAAAAATGGTACGAGAAAGTGAAAGCCAGGTTGCAAAACCGTTCGAAACTTTCCGAGCCTCTCGATGACTAAACTCTCACGCATATGCACAACTACAAACGTCTTAAGCAGTACTATCAGCACTACAATTGTTACTAGGGTAAAAAAAGTTAACATCTCACTTCCTCCAATTTAATTTACCAATTTTAAATCGATTTTATCACCAATGTGTTTCCATCTCGTCCTGAAATTATGGCTGACGCTCCGATCTCTAGCTGTTCGTCACTCCTCGCTTTCCAAGTTGTATCCCTAAATTTCACACGCCCCTCTTTGTAGGGATGAATGGTCTCCACTATGACGACAACTGATCCCATAAGCTCGTGGTCTTCATCTACATCTACGATAGATGAGTCTCCTTCAAAAAACTTCATAAACAGAGACCTTAAAAAAAGCATTAAGATCAAAGAGGAAATAAACCAGGTAATGAGTGCATCTGATAGAGTTTCAATAATATTTAAATAAATGCCAGCCCCTACTAAAGTCGCCGCAACTCCTAAAAATACGACAATTCCACCGGGGACAAAAAATTCTAGTAGAATCAGTACGATTCCTAAACTCATCCATATAATATAAGCTTCCACTTTAGTCTCCTAAAAGCATCTGACGAATCGTTAAAAAGTTGGTCCGATTAATTTTTAATTCTTCGGCGCGCGCCTCAATAAATTTTAATTCATCTGTAGTTATACGACTGTCCGTTTTAGCGAATAAAAAAAGAGTCCATATTAAGAAGTGACGCCGAACTATACTTTTTAAACTAGATGGGACACTTTTAAAGGAAAATGATTTCCCTACAAATTGAGTCACCTCTTTGTAGTGGCTCTCCAATCGAAAAACCGAAAAAATGTACTTTATAGTTTTTGACTCATTTTCTGAGACCTTTCCATCACAGCCTGCCAAAGAAATAAACAAGCGGCCTAGAATCAGAATAAATTCTTTTTTTTGCTTCTCTGTCAGGTCCAACGTAATCACTTCAAAAAGGGAACTATCTAAAAAATCGTCCCGATGATCTTCTAGATGAGCTCTTAATATAGGATCTAGAAACATGACATTGTAACTATCACCTTCAAAAATCGCAGTAAAATTAGCTAAAATCTTCGGAGCGGGGGTCTGCGGCTTCAACTCAGAATGTCCGACAAGCTGATCTAAGCTAACTTGATAAAGATTCGCTAACTGAAGCGCAACACTCATTGGTAACTTCAATCGCCCCACTTCATAGTCTCGCATCGTTAAAGGGCGCAAATTTAAATGCGACTCGACTTCCTTTTGCGTAAAGCCCGCACTCTCTCTCGCTTTTTTTATGGATGAGATCCACCCCTTAAAGATATACATATTTGTATTATATTCTCTAATTTTTTTATAGTCAATATATACATATATGTATACTTAAGCCAGTCATTTCAACAAGTTATAACCAACACACGAGAAATTGTCACTTCCCACACTTTAAATGGTCTCTTCAAAGCAACCGCCACATCTCAAAAAAAAAAGAGCCCTTTTTCTTTCAAGTTAAGACTCCTCCCGATGATTCACCCAGAGCCCTCATCTCTAATCTCGACAGGCTCTTCAGACTTATTATCACTCCAGAATCACCTCAAAGCTCCGTCGATCGATTCGCGGAATTTATCGACAAAGAAAACACAAATTGTCACTCACTGAGCGCTGCCAAACCCTATTCAAAATAGCGAGCCTATAGACCCTATTTTACAATTACAACTCTCAGTTATTACGATGGAATCTTCTCATTTTATCTGACTTAGTGGCACAGCCCTTGCTTAAAGCATTTAAATGCAGATCCAAAGACATAGACTCTTTATTCTAACTCTACTAATGGGATCACTCATTCTGAGCTTCCTTTCGACAGCAAATGAGTGCGTACCCGCAGTAGGAGCAAAAAAGGAAAGCAAGAGGGAGTCCGATCCCGGTCTGTCTGGCTTTCGCATTCTAGTCAGAAGTGACTTTGACGCCGTACTCACTCCCCTGGCACAAACAGCTCTGCAAAACTTTTTAGGGGTCAAGTCTTATAAAGAACACTCTTCAGGTCCAATGAAACTTCTTGAGTGGCTTTTAGAAATGAAGGTTTTAAGCGCTGGCTCTAAAGAACATCTGCAGTACCTACTCTTAACACACAATAAAGTTCTAGCGGAATGGCCTATGATTCCAGGTCTTATGAAGGCCATTCCAAAATCTCATTCCTTTACTGGGCGCCTTTCTCAATCCGTTCATTCCCTCTTACTAGGATCTGACCTTTTACTAAGAGAGACCGAAAAGGAACAAATTGTCATCCCAAGAGCCGTCCTTCCCCAATTAGAGGCAGCGATCCGCGGTATCGTCGGTTCGCAACGGGCTCTTAATGGATCGATTGCAGACTTTAAGCCCGTAGAGAAACCGATCGATCAACTCTTTCAGTTGACGGCACAGATACTGCTGAATTTTGTAGAAGGCAATCGTGGCCGAGAACTGAATGATGTGACAGTGAACGTTAATCTGATCAACGCCGTCTTTATTCTTTTAGAAAGCTTTCGTATTCATCGAGATGAACACGTTATTGGCGAGTCCCAATATCGCATTCTCGTTGATTCTGTTTTAGGAAAGACTCAACCCTCGCAAGATGGAATTCTCTCTCTAAAAACTATAGCCGCACATCGTCTCCAAACAGGAATACAAAAAGCCTTTCCTAGAGTTTCCCAAATTAAAAAACCACCACAAAGTGTCGTACAAAACCTGCTTCCACATATCACCGAAGAGATAGAAAACCGCTACCTGCAAATCCCCTATTATAGTAAAATTAAATCAAGCCTAGTGGCATTGGCTGTCTGGTTGGAAAAGCGAATCGATACAGTTCGAAGAAGCCAAAGAGCTTATCCTCTGAAAGAATTTCCTAAAGATCATACTCTTGTACCAAGAACAGCAAAAGTGGACTTTCAGGATCGCGACATCTTAAATCTTGAAGGCAAAGCTCGGCTTTTTGTTCAAAAGTACTTACAAAATGGAAATCCTTATTCTAATCGCTTCGTCAGTGACTATTCAGAAGCCTACTATGAAGCTTTAAATATTAAGAATACGGTTTCGATTCCTGGAAAAAAAGACATGCGACAAGGCTTTTATGGAAAAATGAGTAAGGAGACCTACCTTATATACTTAAAAGTGGCCAACCTCCTCACTCTTCTCCAAGGAACAGAGGAAGCCTATCTAAGATTCGTGGCCGCCCAGCCACAAAATAACAAAATGAGTCGTGCTTCCTTCTATAAACTCAGTCAGCTCATTCAAAAAACAGCCCGTGAATTAGGAGAAAAATCTGGAGAATCTACAACTGAAGCGCAACTGATTAAAGGTGCGGACATTCTTGTTACTTTACTTACCATGGATGTGATCGGTCGAGGCAGTAATGAATATTTGGATCAAATCTCCCAACTTTATGGTTTAGATATGAAGCTTTCTGGTGTCGATTTTGACCGACGTTACGTTCGCATCATGGAACACTTTCCCATTGCCATTGTATCTTACTACCGTCAAAACGCCAGTATTCGAGAGATTCTTGCCCATAATGCCCATGTCAGCTATCAAGCCAACCTCGGAACCCTAGCTCTACTCGAAGCCGGTTATGGAACCTATGCTTCTCTAGCAAAACTTACGGAAGGAAGATCCCAAAAGGAGGGGCAGCTTGCCATTAATGTCTACTTTATCCGTGCTCTAATGAATATTTCTGGCGTGACTGTCGCCCCTGAGGTATCCACTGGAGCCTTCTTGCTCATGGAAAGCAAATGGCAGACGTTTTCTGGACTTCACGATACGATGAACCTCCTTAATGGAGATATGCCGGCTAAAGAAGCCTACAACCGACAAGTTCAAACTGTGGCTCAACAAAAAAATTGGCCTTTCCCTGAAACTTCATTAGACAGAACCGTTACCAGACTGGCCACCATCTTAGACCTTTCGTCACAGACTGACTACAAGATGGTTCGTGACATTATAAGCAAAAGCCTTTCTACAGAGGAACAAACCGCTCTGTCTGACTTCATGAGTCTTCCCATCACCGTTTGGCGAGCCATGTACTTGAGAAACAGCATCTTGGAGGTCTACGCTGAAAGCTCCGGAAAGCCGATCAAAGATTTGACAGACTCCGACAAGTCTGTGGTCACGAAAATTTGGCTGAAACTTTTCGCAAAATCTCTGGACTCTATTCTTGAAAGCGAACACCTCCAAAGAATGTTGCAATCGGGTGAAGTGAGCGATATAAGATTTGATTTAGGAAGTTTGCAAAACTGGGTTGTCAGTCAAGGATCGTTCAGCGAAGTGGAACAGAATTCTCAAAGAATTTTTTTGGTACCGGTTCCTAAATTTAAGGAACGATCTTTTGAAGTGAAAGTCCCTAATTAAGGATGTCGAATGAATTCCATACTTGAAGGTCTGCAAGATTTTAAATTTGAGATCGATTTTCCAAATTTGACATCTACTTTAATTCTTCTTTTGATCTTTCTTTTCACTCGATCCATAATTATCCGTGGTTTAAGAAAGTGGAAGTTTCCCTCATACGATATTCGCAGAAAATGGATCGTAACCGGAAAGAACATCACTACTTTTTTGTTTCTCTTAGGTCTTATTTTTATTTGGGGATCAGAGCTCAAGACCCTGGCATTTTCTTTAGTAGCTATCGCTGCAGCGGTAGCCTTGAGCTTAAAAGAACTGATCATGTGCTTTACCGGAGGAATTTTTAAAACCAGTACAAAATTATTTGAAGTAGGAGATCGAATCTCTATCGATGTTCATCGTGGCGAGGTGATTGACCATACCGTCTTGTCCACATCTCTTTTTGAGATCGGTCCTGGAGAAAAAACCAATCAGTTTACCGGTCGAACGATCAAACTCCCTAACAGTATGTTTTTATCTAATACTGTTATAGTTGAACCAGCGGGAAATCACTTTACCCTACACACATTTTCTTTTCCCTTTGATCGCACACGGGCCTGGAAAAAAATCTCTCAAATATTATTAGATGAATCTTTCCGGATCTGCTCTCCTTACCTTGCCAAGGCCGACAAATACATTCGCCATTTAAGTCAAAAAGAAGGGGTTGAATGTCCCTCGACGGAACCAAAAGTGACCTACTCACTGCCTACCTCTGATACCATTGAGTTTTATGTCCGTATTCCTATTCCATTTGATCGGAAGGCAAAGATCGAAAAAGACATTATAGAATCTTGCTTAAATCGAATCTATAAATTACCAGAATTTCAAGAAGATCCAGAAGTTCGAGTCAAAAAATAAAAACTTTGCTAAAGAGTTCTATAAACGGCTCAATGACTGAGAGCCAGGACAATAGTGGCCCCAAATAAAACCCCCAAGACTCCGTACTTGTAATTCAATGACGCCGGTAGAAGATGCCCTAAAGAAACATAAATCAACACACCGGAAGCGACTGGCAAGACAATGTTTTGAAAACTCATAAGAGAAACTGCAGAAAGACCAACTAAGCTTCCAATAAGCATAAATAGACCGACTAAAATAACCCCTTTCAGTGAAGAGGCTTTCGAAAGTCCTCCGGCAATACCCAGCCCTGCGACTACGGCACCCACAGGTAACGAGTGAAGAATCACCGCAGAACTAATCAACATTCCCGACTTATCACCAATCTGGAACCCGGCTGAGATTTCAAAACCGTCAAACAAAGAACAAATCAGAATACAGCCAATGGACGAACAAGTTGTCTGAATTGAAATGGAAGCGTGTCCATGATCATGAGGCTGCCTAAAGTTGTGTGCCTCACAACTCGTTCCACACTTAGAGGGAAAGATCAAAGGAGCGATGTAGCGATCGCTGACCATAACTAATAAAATACCGAGTAGAACAAATAGCGACGCTGACTTAGGCTCCCCCGCAAAAGAGCGAGGAAAGAACTCAACAAAGCAGAGGGACAACAAGATTCCTGAACCGACTGAAACCAAACCCGGGGTCCATCTGTGCAGGGTGGAGTCTTTTTGCCAAAGAACCATAGCCCCAAGCCCCACTGTCACTAAAGCCACAACGAGGACAAACACAAGAACGTTCCAATGTAAAGCCTCCGTCACCAATGGGGTCTCCACTCAAATAATAGGCTTAGTAATGGTTCAAGACCCTATCACTGTTTGCGTCATCTGCAAATATCTGAAAACAAAGAACTTCAAATAAATACCAAGAATTGTAGAAAATTCTCGCTCACGTCACTATAGCAATAAGAATATTCTTTAGGTTCAGTTTGTCGGGTCCAAACACGGAGCTTCATTTTTGGAGTCTCAAATGTTTCAGACGTTTAACTCCTCCCGATGGAATTTGATTAAAAAAGACAAGTTTTTTGTTAGAGGTCTTTAACAAATCAAACCGCGTTAGGACCTTTAATCGGTTTTTCTATAATAATTGATTTTCCCTACCAAAAATATTTTTTAGACCGAGAATACTTACTCCATAGAAAATTTTAAGGAGCGCTTAATGAATTTATTAGAAGACACCATTCAAAAAGTAGAAAGACTGTACGAAAACGTCACAGGAAAAGATTTTAACGCTAAAGAAGCGACTCATGAACCCATCAGTGCGGAGATCGATCCTTACTTATTATTAGATGTGCGCATGAACCAACTTCTTTCCCTATTAGAGTCGCCTGCTACACAGATGATGTTGCGTCCAAGCATCCCACCGATGAGTGCCTGGGAGAATGAGAATTTATACCTTCTCCGTTTTGATATACCTGGAGTAGAAAAATCTGATATCGACATCACTGTTCGTGGAGCTTATCTGATCATCAATGCCCGTCGCAAACCGCTGACACAAGATAGCGGAATGCAGCCTCGGCTCATCGAAGCCACCAGTGGTCAGTACCATCGCGAAGTCCTATTGCCAAAAGAAAATCTTACTTCTGAGATCTCTTCCAATTTGGTAAATGGCGTTTTAGAAATTTCTATTCCTAAAGTGTCTACGACATCCAAAGGAACATCTAGCAAAAAAAGCAAAGCACAATAATTCCTATTTAATTTCACTCAACTAAACCCATTCAGCAAAGACTGAATCAAAGGAGGAATAATGGAAACAACTACAGCACGCATCGACATGCAGAAGCTTCAAATTTTAAGTGACCGCATCGCTTACACACTTGAAGCTCTTAATCAAGTTCGTCTTTCTGCTTACAACTATGGAATCCAAAATCAATTTGGACACCAAAACCAATTTGGCTATGCCAATTCATGGGGCGTCCGTCCTGAGCTTCGTATGGACTATCCCATGAATGTTTATGGCGCTTCTTACAACATGGTGCCTCAGCACTCTCAACTTCCTAGCTACACTGTTGCCCCTTTTGGTTACACTCAAAATCCTCTTTTTACAGGTCAAGTTCCTGTAATGAACCAAGGTTATGTAGCTCAACCACAATTTTCCGCTACAGCTCCTTTTGTTGGCCAAACTCCTTTTGCCAACACATACGGCCAAGCTCACCACGCCGCTTACTAAGCACACTCGAAGCTCTTCCCTTCTGGGAAGAGCTCATTTCAAAGCACAATCTAAAATAATATGAATATTTTAAAAATGACTTTCTAAGAGCTGCAAGAAAGAGTCGAGCAGCCTGGTGTCTTAAATGCCCATTCAGGAGCTAACGTTAGGTGCTTTTCAGGCAACGAATGAGAGTAAGGATTTTTCAAACAATGCCAGATCTCCTTCCACAGAACCCCTTCTTCTCCTGAGCCTAACTCTTGGATCAATTGATGAAGCTGATAGTTTCTTAAAATGTATTGAGGATTTGTGGTTTCCATAGCCTTCACCAGACCCTCATCAGACCAGTGATCGGCACACAATTTTTGGTATTTTTTTAGGTAGTGACGAGCTTGATCTTTGAAGTCCTTACTTTTCAGCTGATACGTGCCATTTATAAATTCCTCTTCCGCCCCAACTCTTTCTTTTCGAACCTTTAGGAGATTTCTAAAAAAAGCTGTGAAGTCCATCGACTGTTCTTCTAAAAAAGCAAAGGACTCCTGTAAAAAGGCGTTCGAATCTAAATCACCTTCCTGCAGCCCCCACTTTCTTAAAAGCATTTTACGAAATCCCGAATGAAACTCCGGTTCAAACTGATGATTCAGCTCAAAAAGATCTTTCTCTAAATTCGGACTTAAATAGATAAAGACATCTCTTAACCTCTGTAAATTCCAATTCACA
>JAGRAG010000065.1 GCA_020435025.1 Bdellovibrionales bacterium
ATGTGTTTGGTTTGCAAGTCCAATTCTCCAGCTCAAGAGGTGGTAACTGTTCAAGGATTTCGAGGCTGTTTGAAAGATGAACCCTTCCGTCGCGATTTCATTGATGCGGCCTTCGGTAAACGACCTGTATTTGGTGTATGACAAAAACAAAAGAGCTTGCCATTCGACTCAGACAGGCCGTGCAAGGTTGTACTTTGCATTTGCATGGACCGGTACAAGCGTGGCACGCCATTGAAAAAGCCTGTTTCAATCAAGAAACCAGTTACCGGGCGGTGGCTGAAGAGGCGATCACAGCCTCTGTTTATCGTATCAACGAGTTAAAAAAAACAGGTGTGCGAAGTGAAGATCCTCGTATCATCAAAGAAGAGCAGACCCGAGATTTCATTCGAGATCTGTTGTGGCAAAAAGAAAAGAGTCTGAGGTTGACACCTCAATTAGCTGTCGATGTGATTGTTTTCAAGAATTCCGAAAGAAATGAGGTTGTTCTTATTGAAAGAGCCAAAGAGCCCTATGGATGGGCCTTGCCGGGTGGGTTTGTTGAATGGCAAGAGTCAGTGGAAGCTGCAGCACAAAGAGAGATTCACGAAGAAATAGGTATTGAACTTTCAGAGTTAAAACAGTTTCATGTGTTTTCCAATCCTGATCGTGATCCAAGGTCCCATGTGGTCTCGGTCGTTTTTACGGCCATCGCCAAAGGCTCGCCTTATGCGGCGGATGAAGTTAAAAAAGTAGAGTTTTTTTCTCTTAGTAAGTTGCCCGAATTGGCCTTTGATCACAACGAAGTGTTAGCTCTTTATAGACAAAATCATAACGAGAGCCCGCGATGAAAGATCTTATTTTAAAAAATGGCAGAGTTGTCACACCGACCCAAGTTATCGAGGGAGGAGTGGTTGTTCATAACGGAGTCATTGAATTTGTGGGGGCGGATTCAGAGTTAGGACGGGCTCATCAGGAAATCGATGTGAAGGGGATGATCATCTTTCCAGGCATGATGGACCCCCATTGTCATCTGGGAAGTGGGGATGAGCGCAGTTTCGAATTTATGAAAGAAAGTTTTGCGCAAGACACACAAGATGCATTGATAGGAGGTGTGACCTCGATTGCGACGACGACGGTGTTAAAGCCTGATCCTTTGCCTGAAAATTATAAAAACACTTTAGAGGCGGGTGTGGGACAATCGCACGTCGACTTTAAAATCACCAGTGTCGTGACTCGAGATCATCATGTAGCAGACATCCCAGAGGTGATGGAGTTGGGATGCAGCTCCTTTAAGTTCTATACAGGATATTGTGGATGTTTGGCTGAAAAAATGGGAATGAATCCCGATGGCATTCCACCGTCAGTTTTCTATCAGGCTTGTGAATTCGCGAGCCAAAGCTCTCGGCCACGACCTATTATGATGATTCATGCTGAAGAACCAACTGTGCGTTTTATGTTGGCCGATCGATTCAAAGAATCTGGGAAAAACACGTTGCTCGACTGGGCTGAGCACTCCCCAGAGTGGTCAGAAAGCGTTCAAGTTTATCAGTATGGAGTGATCGCGCATCAGTTTCATCTGCCTCTTTATGTGGTGCATATTTCAAAAGCACACACAATAGATTTTATAAGAGGGTTGCAGCAGCAAGGTTACCCCATAGTTGGAGAAACACTTGTCAGTTTTCTATCTACAACTGCTCAAGACCTGATGGACAGGAAAGTGGGAATTTATGGTAAGATTCAACCACCCATTCGTTATCATAGTGATCAAGAGGTACTATGGAAGTCTTTAGTCGACGGTGTTGTAACGGCCATCGGAACGGACTCTATACCCTATACCTCAAAGTATAAAGATCATTTTCCTTTTTGGGAGGCGCGACCGGGGCTTAATATTCAGCTTTTAGATTCTTTGCCTCTTTTGCTCACCGAGGGAATCCATAAAGGCCGATTGGACTATCTGCAACTTGCCAAGGTTGTTGCTGAAGGTCCGGCTCGTCACTTTTCTGTCTTTCCCCAAAAAGGGGCTATTCAACCAGGCAGTGACGCGGATTTCATAGTTATAGATCCCGACAAAGAGTATCCACTCGGACGGCATCGAAGTCTAGGGCACAATGATTATTCAATTTGGGAAGGAAAAAAAGTAAAGGGAGAGGTTGTACAGACTTTTCTGCGTGGACAGCTTGTGGCCCAGCAAGGAGAGATTGTTTCTCATGCGAAAGGCGAACACCTTAAGGGAGGTCGGATTTGAATTCCATTGAAACTCAATTTCAGTTCTTGTTAGTGGGGTCTGATGAGCTTCTAACGGGAGTTTTAAATGCGGAGCAAGTGAATTTTTTAAATGAAGAGGGACAATTCCATTTAAGCTCATCTTTAGAGCTAACAAAAGGTTCTTTTTGCGGAGATCTATTTTTTGAAAGAGGCCAATGGATCGCTCCTATAGGTTTGCTTTTAAAAAGATTGCCGACAGAACTCGCTTCGTTAGCAATCCCTTGGCGTGAGGCTCTCAAAGAAAAACGACTGTTTTGGGGACACTTTCACGCGGGCCTTAATCGTTTTATGAACCACAAACCTGTCTGTGCGGTTGTGGGTTGTCGAGAGACCAGTCAGAGATTCACTGTAGAAACCCAAAGACAGGCCTATTCAGCTGGGCAGATGGCAGCATCGTTGGGATACACCGTTTTAACAGGGGGTCTGTCTGGAGTGATGAGTAAAGCTGCCGAAGGGGCGAGTTCTTTAAGGGGATCGACATTAGGTATTTTGCCTGGAACGGAAAAAGAGGCGGCTAATAGTTACATCCAACAGGTGCTCCCTTCGGGAATTGGGATAGCTCGAAATTATTTGATAGCCTTAGCGTGTGATGTGATGGTGGCAGTCAATGGAGGCCGAGGCACGATGGAAGAGATGTGCTATGGACTTGATTTTGAGAAACCAGTTCTCAGTTGGGATTCTTGGGACTTGGATGAATCGTTAAAGATAGATAGTGACGATCATCTCTTTAATGAATTGAGTCGGATTCGAGAAACGGAGCTAATGGCGCGATTGCTTGAGGAGGAAGAATGATTAAAATTGAAGAACTCAATCATTTTAAAACAGATGAGCAAAAAAAATATCACCAAAAACTACGTGGACTGAATTTAGCGGAAGGGTATTCATACGATGAGGGGGAGTTAAAGCCTCGTCCCTATTGGCCAACGGAGCCTGTCAATAATGTTGAGCCCTGTTTGTGGCAGTGGAGTGATCTTCATGATGTTATATGTGAGTCCGGGCGTCTTGTCGGCGTCGGGCACGGCGGACTAAAATATGATCGTCGTGTGATCGCACTGACCAATCCAGGGCTTGAGGATCAGTATGCCATTACAAGTTCCTTTTTCGCTGACTTCCAGTTGATTCAGCCAGGTGAATCAACACCCAGCCATCGACACACACCGTGTGCCTCAAGGTTTATATTTGAAGGTTCAGGGTGGACGATTGTTGGTGATGAAAGAGTCGACTTTCAACCAAAAGATATCGTCTTTACGGGGCAAAATCCGTGGCACAACCATGGGAACAGTGGCAAGGATGATCTTTTGTTTTTGGACATTTTAGATATTCCCCTGATGCAGTATTTAGGTATTTCTAAGTGGGAGTTTGATTATTGGTCGATTACAGGGAGCAAAGAAGACCATCACACGCCTCATCAAGCAAATAATTTTCCAAATGAACTTTATACGAAAAGCCATCTACGTCCGCGCTTTGGCTCTTGGAAACGCAATAGTACGAACTTTGCTCATCTCAGATGGGAGGAGGCTCGACAGACTTTAATGGCTATGGAACAGGAGAAGGGCTCTTTGTACGATGGAATTTTATTAGAGTTTACCAATACAGAAACCGGTGGCTCAATTGGGCCTACGATGTCAATATTCACCCAAATGCTTCGTCCGGGTGAAAAGACATTAAGTCATCGTCACACATCGCAGACGATCTATATAGGAGTTGAAGGTTCGGGAAAGATCTTTATTGGTGATAAAGAATATGATTGGAAACCCAATGATGTGTTTGTTGTGCCCAGTTGGGTTTGGCACCACCATGAAAACCATTCTTCAAAGTCTCCGGCTTTTATGCACTCGATTTCCGATGCCACATTAACAGCTAAATTAAACATGTATCGTGAGCAGCAAAAAGATATCGAGGGACAAATCGTCGATAGCTTTTGGCAGTCCGAATACCTTCGAAATTTTTGAGGTTTCTAATGGATTTTAGGCTTGATCCAAAAAATACAGCACTATTAGTTATTGATATGCAAAATGGATTTTGTCACGAAGATTCCGCGATGGGCCAGTCGGTGGGTGTGGAACCTCAACAATCCATTGTTCCTAGAATTTCAGAAGTGATTGAATTGTGCCGCCAAAAACAACTGCCCCTCTTTTTTTCACAACAGGTTCATTTTTCAGAAGATCAAACCCGATTGCGCAAAAAACTGCCGACGCACTTTAAAAAACAAACTTTTGTTCCTTGTTTGCAAGGAACATTCGAGGTGGATTTTTATGAGCCGATTGCGCGTCTAGTGAGAGAGGACGATCACATCATTTCTAAACATCGGGCCAGTGTTTTTTATGATACAAATTTACTGACACGATTGCGCATGTTGGGGATAGAAACCTTAATTGTGACGGGCTGTAATACAGAATTTTGTGTGGCTCATTCGGTGCGTGATGCTTATGCTTGGGACTTTGAATTGATTGTTTTAAGTGATGCTGTCGCCGGAATTAAAGAAGAGCATCACAGAAATTGTTTAAAATTATTTTCCGATTACTTTGCCATTGTTATGGAGAGCTCAACTTTGAGGAACAGTTTTGAAAGATAAAATAACGCTGGGCCATCGATTTTTACAAGTTTTAAAAGAACGGCAAGTAGAGCATTTTTATGCCAATCCAGGAACGGAGTTTACCGCCCTAATGGAGGCGTTCTCCAAAGAGGAACCTCGCGTTTTACCTAAGCCTGTTTTGGTGCCTCATGAAAATTTGGCCGTGCACATGGCTTTTGGAAGTTATTTGGCTTCAGGATTGCCACAAGTGGTGATGACTCACGCTTTAATTGGGGCGGCCAATGCTTTGTCAGCTGTAATTAATGCTTCAAGAATGAATATCCCACTGTTATTTGTTGCGGGAAGAACTCCTATTCAAGAGTTCGCTGAAAAAGGCAGTCGTGATCGTTTTCATCACTGGGCTCAGGAGTCATACGATCAGGGAGCCTTATTTAGAGAATTCACCAAGTGGGATTATGAATTGCGTCGTCCCGAGCAGTTAGAAGAAGTTCTAGGTCGGGCCTTTTCCATCATGAACACTCCTCCGTATGGACCTGTTTTCTTACAGCTTCCTAGAGAACTGTTGCTTCAAGAGTTTCAACCTGAACTTGTTCGAACAGAGTTTCAAATCCCATCTCAACTAGGAGTTCCCAGCCCTGGAGATCTAGCTAAGCTGGTCGAGATGATTCATTCGGCCAAAGCGCCAATGATTCTAACAAAAACTTTTGGTTCTCATCCGAAAGGAGTGGGACCTTTGGAAGAATTGGCTGAGGAACTGGCCATTCCTGTTTTGGCGGAACACAGTCATTACTACAATCTTTCGTGGAGACATGAGATGTTTTGTGGATTTTTACAAAAAGCTCATCCGTTGTATGAAATGGCCGATCTTTTAATCTGTCTTGATATGGATGTTCCTTGGGTTCCAAATGTCAATGCACCGTCACCTTCGGCAAAAGTCGTTCATATTGGAGCAGATCCACTTTTTCAAAAAATCCCGATGCGCAGTCATCGTGGTGACTTTTCTTTAACTGTAGATCTCTGGGAGACCCTTGTTGTTCTTAAAAAAGAGCTTCTTCATAAGGCCTGTCCTGTTAAAATGACGGAAAGACGTCAAAAAGTCGCAGAGGTGAAAAAGACGGAGTTAACCTCTCACACTTTCGGAGACACGTTGTCGGAAGTGGCAAAAGCTTTAGGAGAAAGTCTTAATGATCAATGCGTGATTTTTAATGAGCTGAACTTGCCGCCAGGACCTTTAGATTTAACTTATCCCGGGAGTTATTTTCGAACGGGGTCGGCTTCGGGATTAGGGTGGGGGATAGGGGCGGCTCTGGGTTATGCTCTTTCTCAGCCGAATAAAGTGGTGATTTCTGTTGTCGGAGACGGAGCCTATTATTTGGGACAGCCAATGGCGGCCCACTGGTTCGCACGGAAGCACGGTTTAAAGTGGATCACTTTATTGTTAAACAACGAGGGAATGCAATCTCTTTACAAGGCAGGAACTCTTCATTTTTCCGAATTTGAAAAGGTAGAAAAAAACGACTCTCCATTGACCAGCCTGGCCCCTTCTCCTCATTTTTCGCAACTGTCACAGGTTTTTGGTTTGAGCGGTCATAAAGTAGAAAGCGTTAAGCATTTAAAAGAAATCCTTCCCAAGGTGATTCAAAGTACGGCCAAAAACTCTGACCAGGTACTACTCGACTTTCGAGGTTACCATAATAAGATTTGATTTCTGAATTTCCTTATTTTCAACGGCACTCTTTTATTTCAAGTAAAATCTGAATGTCT
>JAGRAG010000066.1:0-9924 GCA_020435025.1 Bdellovibrionales bacterium
GACGCTTCTAGGGGCTATCAGTGTTGCAGCCAAAAAAATACGAGACCCTAAAAACCTTAAAAGCGATTCTCCAACAAGAAGGCCACGTCCTAAAATTATTTTACTTTTTGAAACGTCTTTAAGTGCGTTTTTAAGGGCTACAATTTTGGTACTTAGTTGATGGTTTTTTTCATATATTTTTTGTATCCGCCCCTTATTTTTATTATTAAACTCATGGGCATTAAAATATCCATTACCTAAGCTTCTTTGGTATTTACGGTACTCATCATCTACGATTTGCGAAAGCTTTCGTGCTTCCTTTTCCATTTCCTTAACGGACAGACTGACGTCTCCTATGGATCTTAAGTTCTGTATGGAACGAGCAAGTTTTGAAGCCTGGGCATGGGTCCCTTTAATAGAACGGATTGTGTTGTTGGAGGCACAAGTATTTATTAAGGAATCACTTAAACAGTGTAGACCTAATGTAACATAACCTATTGATTCAAACATCAGCTTAAACTGTGATTCACACATTTTGAACGAAGCCTCTCCAGCAATACACCTACCCATAATTAGTAAGGGCAGAAATGCACTCATAAAACGGATCATTTTAAACAATCCGAAGAAGCCGCTGTAAGATGCTTTTGATAAGCTAACTAAATAACTCCTATCTCTTGGTTAGATATCAAAATTGCAAAATGACAGCCTTCTAAAAAGTGTTTAATTAGAAATCAGCTGTATTAAAGCCGCAATATGTGTCTAGTAGACATACACTAGAAAAAAAGTTGTGCACCACTTTACTAGAAGGAAAAAGCCCGTTGCCAAGTAGAAAACATATCAACGGCAAAATTTTGCGAACCGTTTTTAATCCAGGTTCCGTCTACAACAGACGAATTGGTTTATCGCACATAGGAAAGTCAGGGCGTCTAACAGAGTAGATTCTTTGCTGGGTTGACTGTCAGATCCTGCTTTGCTTAACATAATATAACTTATAAGAAATCAGGTGCCATGCTATCATTTTGATATCTATAAGTTATTTTGATTTCTGGCTATATCTTTCGATTTGAAATCCCCTTTTCTTGATAATCATCAAGTTTACAGCTAATCACAAAGACCACTAATTTCAGCAAAGGTTCTTAGGCTTTTTGATTTTTACACCTGTTGTTTACTTGGTGTAATTTGTACTTTTTTAATCTGATTTTAATTACCAAAAAAAAGATTAAGGTCACTTTGTTTACGGCTAATATTTTAGGACTTTCAAGTATTGTAAAGACTTTTGTCTTAGGCTGGTTCAATTGTAATTTTAACTTCTGATTCTCTTTCTATTCCGAAGGTGTTAGCCTAAATTTGCATGTCAATCTTAGTTAAGGAAAGTAGGATGTATTAGTGAAAAAATTCGAACTATCAAAATATAACGACTTTTGTGATATAAATCGAACCATTGTCGAATATGAAATACCTACATCAGTAAATGTAACTGTAATTAATGAAGTCGATTTTTCGGCAATTGAAGGAATTCGTGAGAAATACGAAAAGAGCTTAAGGCCACCCTATACAGCATTTATTGTTGCTGCACTCGCTGAGTCTTTTAAGCATTATCCCTTCGCAAATGCCAATGTTGATAATCGACCTTTTAGGAGATGGATCGGCGGAACAAGATTGGTTCGATATGCGAACATAGATATTGCGATCGCGGCAGAGAAAAATATCTCAGGTGATTTTCCATTTGCCTTTGCAGACATCATTCGCAATGCAGACAAAAAGTCACTTCGTGAAATCACCAATTTTCTTTATAAACTAAGAGACGCTACAAAAGACAATAATGTCCAGTTAAAACGGTTCGTTTGGTATATAACCAAGATGCCTAAATTGTTTTGGCATGTGGCTTTATGGATGAACAAAACCAGCCCTGCAATTTGGACGCGGGATCGCGGAGCGAGCTCTTTAATTAGTTCTCCCTCTAAATATGGAGTAGATATGCTGATGACCAGCTGGAGCTGGCCTATTGGAGTTTCCTACGGTCTCGTTAAGAAAAGGCCGGTAGTCACGGAAGAAAAGGTTGAGGTGCGGCCAACAAGTTTTGTGACCCTCTCTTTCGATCGTCGTATTTTATCTGGAGCCCAAGCAGCGAGATTTTTTAAAACCTTTTGCTCTCACTTAGAAAATCCAGTTAAAAGAGAGTAATTAACGTCTATTGGCATCTTACTTTCCTTATTTTGCAATCCATCTAAATAAAGTGGACAGCGGCGATTTCATGAAAAATATTTAACACTATTTGTGAGTTCAAAAGGCTTTAATCCATTAGGATGGTGCTAGGAGGTTTAGGGTTTCCTTATAAGAACTTGAAATAGCAAGTTTCATTGGCTCTAAATAATTGAAATTAAAATATTTACCAACGACTAGAGGTTTTAAAAAAACTCCTGTAATGTTCCTCAAATGAACGGGAGGACACATGAGAATATGGATCCTAAAAGTAGCCTTGATGATGGCTCTCATCGCTTTGCCGGCTTTTGGCTACACAACAAGTGGATATCGGGTATTAGGATGTACAGCCACTCCCCTAGTGACTGATCAAGGGCATCAGATTCAATTTTGTAAGGCCGAATTTTGGAGACCCAGTTATGGCTACTCTTTTGGCCTCATCGTAAATTATCTTGGCCCTTACAGATCTAGTTCAGCAAATGGCATCACTGTGGTCATTAACAATCAGTCGAAAACAATGATAGGAGCCATGGGTGGTATTCAAAAACAAGCTTCGTTTGTTGAAGTCGACCATCAAAAGCCTTTTGGCTTTTCTATAGTTTTTGACGGCCAATGGGACAGTCGGAATGGTGAAAACTATACGATACAGTTCTAGGCAAACTGTATTTGAGTGATCGTCTCAATTCGATTCAGCTTTTTCTCAAAACTCGTTTCCGCTAAACTTTTCGGTTAACATAAGCGAAGAGTTAGGAGGAGTGCATGACCAAGAAGGTGACGCAAGAGTTTCTAATGTCAGCCTCGTTAAAAGATTTAATGAAACTCATTAGGACGAGGGACTTAGTCCTTGAAAGTGTGGATCTCAGCCCCGATCAAGCAAGAAAACTGTTAGCTACACGTTTAGCCGGAGTACAAGTAGGCCCAAATATCGCCGACGTACTAGAAAATTTGGAACTGGAAGAAAGTGATCGATACTTAGAAGCTATAGATCTGATCGACGCTTCCTCCCTTTTGATAGCCTAATAACTTATTGTCGTCGTGCTGCCTTTTTAATGGGTTGCTTGAGCGCTCTCCTAAGGATGTTTTCTTGCTCCTTAAGGATAATCTCAAGCACTTCTTCAGGTGGTGCCTTATAAAGCCCAACTAAAACTTTTAAATTGTTTAATGGTGGTGAGCACAAACCTCTTTCAAAATTAGAAATAAACTGTGCTGTTGAATATCCTAACCTTGAAGCAACATCTTTTTGAGTAAGACCTCTTTGTTGCCTTTTGGTTTTTAAATAGTTGCCTAAATGCTTATGTAAATACTCTTTGGTTTTGCCGCCTTTTTTACCAGCGTTTGTCAATTTACATCTCCTTGTTACAATTTACATTCTCTTTAAGGATTCCGCTATGAATAAAATTCTCGTTCTATTTTTTCCTTTTTATCTTTCATTACCAGTTCAATGAGCTCTTCAGGTTCAATGTTATAAATCCTAACGAGCGTCTTTAATGCCTTTAAAGGAGGGGTGCAATTGCCCCTTTCAAAATTAGATACAAATTGAGCCGAACTATATCCCAATTTTTTTCCAACTTCCCCTTGTGAGAGCCCCACAGCTTTACGACGTTCCCTTAGAAATTCTCCCAACTCGTTCACTTTGTTTTCCTTTGTCATAATTCTTTGCGCTACTGTTAAATTAACCATATCTTAATAATACTAAATCAAGTCGCTTGAGTCCAAATGTATATTAAAAAAACGTAATATTATTATGAGCAAATAAAACAATTGTTATTTCAATACCTTAAATACCTACCTCCTGTGTTAAATTGTCTCATGTTTAAACTTTCATTAAACTTATTCATCACATTGAGTCCCCACTGGTTCCGCCTGATTTCGACACCCTAAATAATGGGGGGAACAACGTAAACGAAGATGAAAGTGATCCCTGTGATGAGAGATGCCCCGGAGGCGTCTGTGAACTTCATGGTCTCTTTCCAACGTCCCCTCGGCTCTGGCTAATGCACACAAGTGAGCTTTGATTTCCTTGTTAACGAAAATAAATTTTACGACACTTACCTTTCGCCCTCCTTCATCCATATTGAGCCCCACGACGTATCGAAAAAAGTCTAAATTGAGGTTCCAAGGAAAGTTCTTATTAAGGACCCCATTGATATACGTCTTCGCCTCTGTGTCCCCCTGGATATAATGTACATCAGCGTCTAGTCCATTTTGATGACTGGCGTGGGAGCCGTTTCGGGAAACAAAGTGAAGCTTTCCACCCTCTTGCGCGGAAAGAGCCATGAACTCCAATGGTTGAGTAGTGGGTCGCGTCTTTAAAAACTCCGGCATAACTCCTTCTAAAAGGGAGATCATCATTCCACTGGCGTAGTGCTGTCGATGTTCAGCAAAGAGGGCCCGATAGGACTCGGTTCGCACAGGCTCGACAACTGAAGCCTGCTGTAAGTAGCCGTCGTTGACCCAGTTAAAAGATTGGCCACCACCTTTGAAATCCATAAAGGAAGCCTGATCCAGTCCAATGCGCTCATGAAATAAGGTTTGCTCTTGGCGGTCCACTTGAGCTACTTCCTGCAGACGTTTTAAAGCTTCAAGCTCAGCAGCAGTCTTATCGATGGCCACTTTCAGCTTAGCCTGTTCTTCTCGAAGTCGAGCTTCTGAATCCGCAGTAGCTACGGGTTCATTTTCCGTCGGGGTCGGAGTTTTCGGATCTGGCCTCTCTCCCCTTTCTGGCTCAGAAGGTGCCGCTTGCTTTTCAGCTTCGATCTTTTTAAGTGCTTCGGCTCGTTCCTCAGCCATGACTTTTAATCGTGTCTGGTGTTCTTCTAAGGCTTTAATCCATCTTCCTTCAAGGGCGACGCCGGAATCTTCCGGTTGAGGTACATAATTCGATCCATCAGGAAATTCTGAGAAAAAAGAGGTTTCTGGTTCAGGACTCACGTAACTTACAAGACGAGAATCGCCGGTAAACTCTCTTTCCGGATCCATTGCAACCACGTATCCGACTTCACTATGAGTTTCAGGAAGCGTTTCAGGAGGTGTTTTTACTTCCGATACACTACCGGCTTCAAACTGTTGTTTTAAGATCTTTTTTGAGCCTTCAGGTAGGTAGTAGAGATCTATTCCTAAATGTTGGCAGCTATTATCAATCGCAAAGCATAAGGCTTTTGCTTTAACAACCCCTTTAAAAGTCGCATTGACGTTGGTCGCAGATAAGGTCGCTATCCACAAGCGCCCCTGATGTCCGGAAAATTCCCCAGACATTTTTAATGTTTTCGAGCTAGCCGCTACAGACCAGGTCAGATCTATCCTCTTTTTAGACCAATCGATCTGCGCCTGCGGATCGCTAAGACCTAATGATCGAATATCGTCTTGAGAACTCATTGGAGTTTGAATGGTGGGAGCGACCGGGGTGGGCCGACCTGACTTAAGATCAGAGGCCTTTCCTTTAGTATAACCTTGAGATAAGACTAGTGCATCCGGGCTCAATGGCTCACCTATGGAATTAAGGCTACGGCTGCAGCCATTCAGATAAGCCCCAAGAACCACAATCCCATAAATAAAAAATATTTTCCCAAAGACCCTGTTTGCCATGAGTGAAGAATTTGCAAAACCAAGACCGGGTCTAAATCGATCCTATTTGATTTAGAAGGCTTCAAACGATAAGTGAGCCGTTAATGGTCAACAGCTGCTGTCAAATCCTTAAACATTTTTAGGCGATTTTCAGGAAAATTTTTACCGTTCCATATTGATGCTAAATACAACCCATTTAGTATTTTACAACTTCCTACTTTACCTTTTTCATTATTTTAGGCGGCAGAAATGCAACCAGCTCTCCCTGGCCTGGCTCAAGATCTCGTAAGAATTCAATGGAACAGAGTGCCCCTTTTTTAAATGGTATAAAAGAGGATTCCGTAGCCGTTAGTAAATAGCTTGCAAGACGGCTTATAAGAGGGTCATGAGAGACCAAAAGAGCATGTTCGAACTTCTCTTCCTTTAAGTTCTTAACCACAATCTTGACATCCATTTCCGGCTGTAGCCAGTGAACCTCGGTACAGTGAGCGCTGGTAAAAAGATCCAAGTAAGGAGCCGCTGTTTGTTGGGCTCGTAAAAAAGGACTGGAAGCGATATAATCAACAGGTTCACAAACATGATTGAAATTTTGCGCTATTTTGTCAGCTCGTTTTTTTCCCTTAGATGTCAGAGGCCTCATCGCGTCGCTTGGTCCTTCAAACTCTTCTGGATTTTCCGCTATTTCATGGCGCAGTAATGTGATTTTCACTGATCACCTCTTTTGAGTGTGTTTTGGCTTTTGTAGTAGTTAAAAAGAGCTCTTTGAGAGGGAATGGACTTTTCAGTTGATCGAGTGTAGGAGCCGTCTGTGTTCATCTCCCAGGTTTGGATGTCTCTATCTAAGTACACTTTGAGGACGTCATAATACTCGTGTTTCGCCTCTAAATCTTCAATCGGAGTCAAAAGCTCGACACGATTCGTGAGATTTCGATACATTAGGTCGGCGGAGCCAATGTACATTTTCCCTTCTACAGGATCCTCTTTGCCACTTTGGAAATAAAAAAGACGAGAATGTTCTAACATTCGGTCTACGATAGAACAGACTTTGATATTCTCGCTCAGCACAGCAACGCCAGGCCTGATAGTGCATATACTACGTATAATGAGATCAATCTTTACGCCGACCTGTGATGCCTTATAAAGAGCTTCTACCACGTCATGGTCTTCTAAATTATTGCACTTAATGATAATTCGACTGGGTTTTCCGTCTTTAGCGTTTTTTGCCTCTTGTTCGATGGCCTTGAGGAAAAAACTTTTTAACTGCATAGGAGCGACAATAAGCTTTTTGTAATCTGATTTCAGGGATCTTCCCGTAATGTAGTTAAAAAGATCAATGACATCTTCTGTGACATCTTTTCTTGCCGTTAGCAGTCCCATGTCCGTATAAAACTTTGCTGTTTGCGAATTGTAATTGCCTGTTCCCAAATGGGCGTACGAACGAATTTTAGTGCCCTCTTTGCGAACAGCAAAGGCAACTTTGCAATGAGTCTTCAGCCCAACAATACCATAGACCACATGGCAGCCCGCATTTTCAAGTTCGTTGGCCCAAGTGATGTTGTTTTCTTCGTCCATACGCGCCTGCAGCTCCACAAGACAGACCACTTGTTTACCACTTTCAGCGGCCCGAATGAGCGCTTTAATAATCGAGCCTTCTTGATTGGTTCGATATAAAGTCATCTTTATAGCTAAAACGTTAGGGTCATTCACAGCGGCTAATATAAAGTCTTCGACACTGGTGCTGAAATCTTCAAAAGGATGGTGAAGCAAGATATCTTTTTGGGAGATACAGTCGAATATATTGTGATCCTGGCTGAGTTCTAGGGCTGTTACTTGTGGCCACCTTTCAAATTTAAGCTCTTTTCGATTGATTTTGTAAATTTCATCAAGACTTGTGAAATCTAAAATCGCCGACATCGGATAGACATCGCAATCATAAATATCCAATTCATCCATTAGCAGATTCAGTAACCACTTATTTTCTGGAGGAAGGTACTCCAACTTAACAACCTCTCCAAATCGACGATCCTTAACGTTTTGCGAGATCATCGTCAGCAGACTTTCATACTCTTTGCCATCTTGATCCATTTCAATTTCAATATTCCGGATGATTCGAAAAGGCATGACAGCCTCAATTTCCATTTGAGGATAAAACTTCGCCAGATTTCCGGTGATGATATCAATTAGACTCACCCACCGACTTTCTCCAGTTGGAGTCGAAGAGCATCTATAAAACCGAGGAAAGAATGTAGGAATTTTTAAACGAGAAAAAACCTTTTCTGAGCTATTAGGATATCTTAAAGCAATAGCAAGTGAATTGGAAAGCGTGGAAATATGAGGAAAAGGATGACTTTGATCCACCGAAAGAGGAGTGAGAACAGGAAAAATGTTATCTAAAAAAACCTTGGTCATTTTTTCTTTTTCTTTGTTCGTGAGGTCTTTCCAATTCAGAATATGAATCCCCTCTTTTCCCAATTGTACTTTTAGATTCTCAAGTTCCTGACCTGCGCGATCAAATAGGGATTGAACAAAGGGCTTGATGTTTTGCATTTTCTTTTGGGTTTCAGATCCCGGATGATTCAAAAAAAGATACCGTGAAATCCACATTCTTTTCATGAAAAATTCATTCATATTGTTGTGAAAAATAGATAGGAAGCGAAGTCGTTCTAGAAGCGGAACTGTAGGGTCACAGGCCTGTTCAAGAACCCTTTTATTAAACTCGAGGAGCGACAAATCTCTATCGACCTGCTCTTGATTTTGCGCCATTTTCGTGGCCCATTTATAGATTTTTGACTTGCTCTTCTTACTTGGTAATTTCTTTTTTGACATAAACCTTTGTAGCATAGATTTTTTAAGAAAATAACTTTTGGTCACGGTTATCGATAAAGGTCTTTAAGGGGATGTAAATATTTTAGATGGGAGCTTTATTTATCGGCCCCCCTCCTTTAGACTGTAATCTATTATGAAAGGAATAGATCCTGTAAACAGATAAGAGAGTGGCATGAACCCTGAATTAGATCGACTCATAAAAGTTATTTTGAAGGAGTGTGAGCTCTCTTATGCGGCTAGCCAAGGCCCTGGCGGCCAGAACGTCAACCGTCGAGAAACCAAGGCCATCGTTAAGTGGAATCTATGGACCTCTTCTATCGACGCGCTCTCTAAAGAACGTCTTGCTTATAAGCTCAAAGCTAAACTCACTAGAAATGGAGAGATTGTAGTTTATGACCAAAGTTCTCGTCACCAACAGACTAATGAACAGCGAGCGAAACAAAAACTCGCGGCTATTGTTAGAAAAGGATTAGAGCGTCCCAAAAGACGTCGTCCCACTAAGCCCAGTAGATCCGTTTTGCAAAAACGCGCAGATCAAAAGAAAATGAAAAGCGAGCTTAAAAGTTCTCGAAAGAAAGTTAAAATTTAATCTTAAAATTCTTCCTTTTTTTCTCAGTGGCAAAAATCTTGCTGTGAAAGACTACAAAGTATTTAATAACTCATTAATTTAGAGGCTTTATGCTTAAAATCGTACTCATATTAGTCAGCTGTCTAACAATTCCAGTCCCTTTATCTGCATACGGTTACAATCTGGAGACGGTCTATCTCGATTCCCATGTTCATATAGACCTGGATCTAGAGGGAAATATTGACGATGCTCAACGAAGCATCGAAGAATTTTTCAATAAAGGAATTGCAAAAAAAGCGATTCTTGTTTCCCCCGCATATATAGTGGATCCTTATGTCGATTTCTTTAATGGAAACTTGAGTCTGCGCCAGGCATACAACAAAAAGACATCAGAGATTGTCAGCTCGCTTCCTAGTCGCCTGATAGGTTTATGTGGGCTAGGGTACCAGTGGGAAGATGGAATGGAAGTTGTAAAAGAGTGCTTAAACCTTCCTGGTATGGCGGGCGTTAAAATTCGCATCGTAGATGATTACAATTTGGATCGCCTTAGCACTCCTTTTATATTAGATAATATCACTCGTACCTTACATAAAAATAAAGAAACAATCAGATTAGTATTGATACATATGCCAGGAATATTTGCTGAAAATGCTGTTCGACAGTCTTACCCAAAGGAACAATTGGATAAGGAGCTAAAGGCAGACAGCGATGATATAAAAAAACTCGTAGAATTGGCCCGTCAGTTTCCAAAAATACAATTCGTAGTGGCACACTCTTTTTATTCG
>JAGRAG010000066.1:9933-10185 GCA_020435025.1 Bdellovibrionales bacterium
TAAATATTCTTGCAGATCAGAAAAATAAATACCAATTGGATAATGTTTGGCTCGATGTTTCTCAATCTCTTACTCATGGCGACCCTGAACATTCTGTTCCTGGTTATCAAAAAACATCATGGCTGAGGTTTGCTAATTCGTGGAGAAATTTTGGTATAGATAAAGTTTTATTTGGGTCAGATCAGAATTTCGGTGCTACTGGAGTGTTAGAAATACCAAATGATGACGGAAAGGCATTTAAAAAAGAGTTAG
>JAGRAG010000067.1 GCA_020435025.1 Bdellovibrionales bacterium
TAAAAGTTATACTTAAAGTATAGTAATTTAAGATAGTTACAAAAAATTAAGAGCCTAAAATGAAAAAGCTAAAGGTCCCATGACCTTTCAATGAGTACAGGCCCTAAACAAAAGAAATCCCCAGGCCCATTTCAGTAAAATCCTTACCTGTACTAAGTTTCAAAGCAAACACGGCAAGTGTGTCTCTATTTGAGACATGTCCGCCATAATTTTTCCCGACCTTTATCAAGTTTTCTCAAAATTAGACCGATAATATATATGTGTCATGAATGCTCTTCCCGTCTATGGATAGACGAAAGAACGCTTTACTATGTGAGATGATTAAATGAAAAGAAATATCCGCTCATTACTTTTATCTTTCAGTCTGCTCCTAACGGTGCTAACTCTATTTGCTTTCTTTCAAAACTGCTCTGCAGTTGACTTTACAACATTTGATGAGTTGGACAAAGCCGGTGTTAACGGAGAATTAAGACGTGTACAAATAAACCCAAAGCTGACAGAAAGTCGTCCCGAGATCAATGTCATCACGGTACTTGATAACTCTTTTAGTATGGATCCCATACTCTCAAAAACACAAAATGCATTTAATAACATGACCAGCAAACTAAAAGGATTTAATGGTAGGGTGAGTATCTACACCACAACTCAAAATGGTGGGGATAAGTCCTCTGTCGATCATAGCACATATGTTGAATATACAAATGCACTTGGGGAACTCACGCAAATTCCTTTTGAAACCTATGAGACTTCGTTGCCTCCTCTGACCGCGCACAGTGTAGTGGATGCTCTTGTTCTTTCTCAACCTCACACTCTCAACCGCAAAGAAATTGCCTTTCGAGGCGATATGAGCGCCTCAGAATTTCAAAGCTTTACTGATGAATTTACTCAATCTATCTCAGCAATCGGAGTTGATGGATCGGATTCAGAAGAAGGGCTTTGCGTTCTTATGCGGGCCATTGAAGCCAATCGAGATCGAAACTCCTATCCTATTTACTTAATTGCAACCAACGAGGATGACAGCAGCACTGTTGCCAGTTGTTTAAAAAATACTAAAAAGCCCTTTCATTTTGTTCCTGATGATGTCCCCGCAAGTTCTCAGTGTGATGAAAACGATACAGCCTGTAACTATACCTATAAACTTGATTACAATCCCACACAAAAAACAAAGCTAAAGTATAAATACAGAACCATTTCTGAGAAATTTGATTACACATTGGTTGATCCAAAAGTGACTAAATCCATTAAATATGGATGGACAACGAACAAATTAACTGGCGTCTATAAATTTAAAAAAGAAAAAATCACCTTATCTTATGAACCCTATATAATTAGAGACAATATCAAAGCCCCAAAGGGGTCTTTAGACACCAAAAAAATAAGTGACAAAGTGGGCATCTGTGATTCCAACGAAGTCAGATCTTGTACAGAAGATGAAATCTCGCAAATTGGGGCTCAGCATGGGATTGTTGATGGCTCTTGCACTTCTAAATGTGAGGACTATGTCACAAGTGAGCAGAATAAAACGATTAGTGATTGGAGTGTTGGAACTTGCAGCAAAGATGGAAGAGTTAAAGGACTATCTGGATGTCGTTCTCTAGACTATCTCGCCATCTCTTCATCTACTGCAATTCAACACTTCGACTCGTGTGAAGTCAAATGTGATGAAGGAAGTGGCAGTAGAACTTTCAGTTCCGTAAATCAACCAAATAGATGTAGTGATCTCACGAACCCCGCTCCACCAAATTGCTCCGCTTCCGACGAGTCTGAAGCCATTAACTTTTTAAGTTGGGTCACTGAAGACGACATTAACTATTGTAATGTCACTTGCAAAGAAGAAGTGGTCTCAGGAACTATCAGTTACCACACAAACAACATCCAAACCTGTTCCGGAGTTTCAGGGGATGCCAAAGGAACCCATACTTCTTCGTGCAATCCAATCCAAAAAAACTATCTGTCTTCTCAACTAGGAATTCCTAAATCAGAGATTGCCACCTGCGATTATATTTGTAACCAAGATCAAATTTCCAAAACCAAAGATTTAAGTTCCAAAACGAGCTGCTCGGTTGGATCCACAGACTGTGGCGATGAAGGCGACGAGAACTACGACCTCGCCGTATCCCTCGCTAATGGACCTGTCACCAGTTGTAATGTGGAATGCAGTAACAATACGCCAAGAGCCTCTTGTCGTAAAACTATTACATCTAAGAATGCCTGTCAGCTAGGAACTGTCGCCAATGATTCACTCACACAATCATGTCATGTGAGTGGTGAAACCATTAAAAGCAATTCTTGTGAGCTGGAAAGCGCTTTAAAAACAACCTATTCTGTTAAGTATGTGAAAGTTCAAGACGACGCCGTTAAAAACTCCTTTTTATCTGGTAACTCAAAGGAAGATGTCGCTCAATCAATTAAAAATCTATTATTTGATGTACACGGGGAGAACTTCTTTCTTACCTCATTCATCTACCCACCTGAAGATGCGAATTGCCAACCCATTAGTTCAGGGCTGAGCACCGGACAAAAATATATGGCTCTCCACGACAGTCTGCCTTCGAATAATACCGCAGTTTATCCGAACTGTTTGGCTGACTACTCACCAGCTTTAGAAGTTGTGTTTGATCAGATTGTCCACACCATGAATCGGACTTATTCGGTGGAGCTTGCAGATTCGAATGAATGGGTCTGGTCTGTTTATCTGACTTTTTCAGATGGAAGCAGTCGAAAGCTTCAAAAATCAGAGTATGAAATGAATGGTAAGATCCTTACGATCAAAGAAGGTATAGACCTTACTAATATGACGAAAATAGACGTCGATGTTGTCGTTCCTAACTAAGGACGATAAACATTGGCTAAAATGCTTCGTAGTTTCTTTCAAGAAATCGGTTAGCTCTTCTAGCCTGGCTCGGTTTCTGAAAGGGCTTTAACAACCGGACCTGAGAGACTGACCTTTCACTGAATGCAGAAGGAACACGGTTAAATAAATAATTTGAAATAAAATTTATTGGAATCCCATTTGCGGGTGTTATCTGAATAAAAAAAATTGCAAAAAAACTTTTTTTTATAAATCTTTGAATCACTTTTCCCTCCTTGGAAAGTGAATCCGAGATGTTTTACTTAACGTCTCGCTCTTCTCCCTTTAGTATCTGATTTTTCATCTCTCCATTTTACTTTGGAACTTTCTTCTACGGTCGTCATGATCTTTTTATGAAAGCTTTGCCAGTATTGATCATCTTCAGGAAGGTCTAATTCATCACTAGACTTTACTGATTCTTTCAATTTTTGGAGATTCTCTACTACTTTCTTTTCCGTAGATGAGTGCATCAAAAGTAAGTCCATATCTGACTTCTGGTCCAATGAAACTTCACCTTCGATATAATCAACGTACCATGAATCACTCGCCTTAAACGTTGTTTGGTACCAACTCACCGGACTACCCCCCAAAAGGGCCAACGCTTATTAAAAGATTTCGATTTGATTTTATTTTCATTTGAGTTGATGATTGAATTCATCGTAAACTCCTTTCCCTTTGTTACGCTTCCGCTTCTAAGCAAAAGCTAGATTGATCTTTCCATTCAATTTCATTCCATCCCTTTAATCTTTGATCTTCCTCCACATTATGGCGAAGTTTTAAAAGAGCGTGTCGATAATTGGCTTTAGCCGTATCATATGGACACTCCATTATTTCGGCGATCTCCTTAAAGCTAAGATCTTCAAAGATTCTTAAGCTCAGTGCCAGCCGCTGCTTTTCCGGCAAGTTTTCGACCTTGTCTCTCAGCAGCTTTTGATAGTCTGCTTGCTCAACACCCGACTCTGCCTTCGCGGAAACCGGTATACTCACTTTGCCGATATCTACATGCTCATAACGCTTTCCACGCAGTTTGTTTTTCGCCGTATTTATGGTGATCTGAAAAATCCAGCTCTTGAACGTGGATCGCCCTTCAAAACGATCAATTTTCGTGTAAGCCTTCATAAAACTCTCTTGTACTATATCCTCCGCTAACTCTAAATCTCGAACAATTCTCATCGCTAACCTTAATAATGCTCTCTGATGTCGACTCACCAATGCTGAAAAGGAAGCGACCTGACCTTGTTGGACTTCTTCAACTAATATATGGTCTGACTTCATAACCTTCTCTCTTGCTAGGACTAGCCCAGGGACCAGTCCGGTTAATTTATTTTCATGATCTGGCAATTTTTTTTGCCATCTCCCCATCAAAAAAATAAATTAGCCTCGCCAACTACGAAAAATCAGATAGACCGAAATCATTGGGATACCTCCTTATTTGAATTGATATGACACCACCCCCGTGGTGCTTAATTTAAGAGCAAAAAAGGGGCCGAGCTTTGTTTCATAAATTTTGACCTATTTTAAGGAGTTACCTGGTGTCAGATTTCCTCTAGGGTTTTCCTTTTTTCATGCATAAATTAAATTTAGACACTTTTCTTAGGCCAAGTGACCAATTGCGACCATGGTTGGCACGCCTCAAAATGCCAAGTTTGAGAGCCCTACGAAACCAAGTGCCTCAAACATTCTTTTAGAATTCATTGGGATTGGAAGAGTCCAGGTGATGCAACTTAGATAGTGGAAATCTACGTCACTCTTTTATTACAAATAAACGAGTGACGTTGACAAGGCTTTTAACGAGCTATCGTTTGAGAAAATATAATTAAAACCCGCGATGAGATCAGTCCATCAATGTAGTCGTCCATCTCTTTTTGAGTGATCCCTTTTCCTACGCTCTCTTTATCGGCCCGATATGTTTGAATAGCATCTCTATAGTATACAAGGGTTGATAGCTGTTCTACCGTGGTTGACTGAAGATTCAACCGTTGAACCTCCGCTAAAAAAGAGTTGTACGTCGAACCACTTTTAAAAAGATCTAAAAGATAAGATCGGTTTTTGATATCTAATGCCTTATCTTGCTGGGCTTCTTTTTCTAACAAAGCCTCAATGCCCTTGTAGTAATTCACATCCGAACTCGCTCTGGCAATTTCTGTAATTTTTCTTTGAGCAGCCACAATATCTGTTTGAAAGCGAGCCATTTCTTGCTGTATGGCCTCTTCTCGTCGTTTTTGGACTTCTAGGGCCATTTTATTAGCTTCGGTCTGGCGAGCCATTTGTTCCTTTATCAATGAAAAGTGGGTCATCAGCTCGATGTATTGTTGCATCCGCACTGCCATTTCTCTGGAAGAGGGAACACTTGCGTTCATGGCTTCAACGACATCACTATAATTTCTTGAGATATATTGAGAAAACTCTCGATCTGGATCCACCGTTTTGTCTTCGTAAACTCTTTCAAATAGATCCTCAATGTAGGATTTCTCTCCAAAAATGTCATATTTATATCGATAATAAATTGACTTCGTTCCCGCCTCCACAAAACCATAGGCGTATTTCGTTGCGTCGGTAATTTCTTCTTTTAAAGTCGTAAAAGCCAATCCCACCGTAACGGCTGCTACAGTCGACAAAACGATCTGCTTTCCATATTTAATCAGGCTGGAAGGTTTAAAAGAACTCACACCCGCTGCTTTTGCGAGGCTATTGACTCCATCTTCTCCTAAAATCTCAAGCGAAGAATTGTGGATCGCAGTTTTTTCAAAAGACTCATCAAGCCCTGCAATTCGAGCCCCAATTTCGGCTCGAAACAGTCGACCTGCTAAATGCGATTTAACCCGCACAAAAGGGTTGGTTTGAGCGCTTTTTAAAGCCTCTCTTAAAACCAATAAAAGTTCTTTTTGATCTTTGGTTAAGTCCGTATTTTTTAGGATATGTCGAACTAAAATACGAATACGCATCTTATTTTCTGCGTAATCTGTTTCCAACTGATCTAAACGCACTCCAAAGCGTCCTCGGGCTTTACGGTAAAAACCACCGAGGTATTCGGTTCTTACATCTTTAAGGCGTCGAAGGTTGTCTCGAATATCGGCTCGATCATAAACTAAAATGGAAGTGCCTCGTTCGACAACTTGGCCCCCTTTAAGGACCGGCAAAAAAATCTCTATGGGTTCATCCAATTGATCTTTTTCATTAAAGCGCACGGAAGGCATTACTTTTTGTAGATGAGCTTTTTCAGCCGCTTTTCGTACTATGGGATGGCTGATCCATCGTCGCGTGCGGTTAAAACGAGGGATAGGAAACAACTCCAGTGCTTGTGCCAGAGCTTCTCTTTGTAGATCTGCCGATAGGCCTCGCTCAAGTAAATCCAAAACTTGCTTATGTTTATCAACAAGGACCTTTGAGAGATCTATATATTTTTTCTTAATAGATTCGTTGGTTTTCTTTGCCGCATTCACTGTCGCCATCTTCTTGGCCTGTTGCTGTCTCAAGGTCTCCAATTGGGCTTCTAGCTCTTCGATTTTTGTAAAATCTGAGTCTTCCTTTGCTTTCTCAATCTGTTCCCGAATATGAGGAATCTGAGCCTTAATAAAGTCGACATCCTTTTCCAGCTCTGAGATTTTCTTTCGAATGTCTTTGTTCAAAAACTCCTGGATCGTAAGAACATCTTTCGTGTAAAAAGCTGGATCCACTGATTTCTCAATAAGCTTTCTTCCAGCCACCCTTCCCATCCAAGCGGCGGTGTGCAGTGTTGCCGGAACGAGCCTCCAAATACGGCTGGCCACCTCAATCAAAAAACTCGATCGATTGATCTTTGACCAATAGCGAGTGTTGTAACGCTCTAAGAGCTCTTGCCACTTTTCCTGAGATTTCACTTCTGTTAAAATCTCACGGCTTTGTTCTGTTGCCTCTATGCAACGACTGGCCAGCGCCATTGATGCCCCCCAATACTGTGGGCCGACCCCAAGGGCGAATTGAAAAATCAGTAGGTAAGTGATCCATTTCATAGTTTTATGCTCTCCAGAATCCTTAACATACTGCAAGTTCTAAGCCGTCTCAGGACCTGAAAACCTTTGAAATCACTTGCATTTTTTGAAGTTATTTCTCAGGTTTGAAAAAGAGTGCGAAAAATGGCTGGATAGTTTTTAGTCAGCAAGACTGTTTTTGACAGTATTCCAACATATCTGTTCACTGCAGGTGTAGCTTGTTTAACCCACTCAAGCTAAAAAGCCTCTAACCGGAGGGTGTTATGAAGTACATCATGATTTTTTTAATCCAGCTTTCAATGATCTTATCTGCCACGGCTCATGCCAACCAGGACTCGCAAGCTTTTCCTTTTTTCGATCGTCCTATTCAATTCCGCTTCCATCAAAACTTTTTCAAACAGGCCGGCGAAGTCATTGAGGATATTTTAAAAACCTCGGGAGTCATTGAACCCGTAGCCAACCAACCCCAGAGAGGCGTCTTAAGAATTCCAACGGGTGAGGGTCGAGATCATGTGATCTCTTATAGTTCTTTAAAACCGAGTTTTTGGATCTCTGGTCAACAGCTGATTACAAACATCCAGATTCAAATCGATCAATCTAAGATCTATGTTCAACCCAACAACTCCTGCTATGTCGATCTTAAAGGTCGTTTGAGTTTTCAAGTCGAAGCCTCCGTCAATGCTTTAGGAGACGCCCCTGTTGCACTCAATGATCGCCTCTATAACGATAAAAATATTTCTTACAACACCGTTAACTGTGGCTTTTTCATGAGAATGGGAATTGCAGCTTTAATTAAGGATAAACTGGAACAAGGTATTCAAGATGGCTTTCGTACCGTTTTTAACAGCCAAGAATTGAAATATATTAGTTCATTGGATTTAGGAAAGCCACTGCTCGCCCGAAATATTCTTATCAATCAGCCCTTTAATGAAAGTTACTATTTAGATAGTGACATCGACGCCCTCTCAAGCCAGCTTGAAGTAGAATTAGGATTTTTAGGATACTTGTCTAACAATCAAGGGCAAAAAATGATTCAGATCAACAATCCTAACACGAAAGCCGTTCAAGAATTGGGATTGGAATGGGCCTTTAATTCTGGAGTCAAAGCTTTGTCTCAAAACATAGCTGATCCTCAATTTCAACCGCAACTCCACTGGGACAGTGGTTCCTTTCCAAATTGGGGACAGTCGGCCATGGAGCAAATAGGTGCCCCATTAAAGTTTGATGCGGGAATTATGATCAAAGAAACTTTTGTGCAAAATCTTATTGCCACACTTTATCAAGCTGGCTTTTTTAACTTTCAAGCGCAAGATAGCCTTTTAAAATCTGACAGTTGGTCTATACATCCATTAGAAAGATCAGATCTTTTCCAAGTGCAATGGTCCAATGGCGAAGTCCTTTCTGAGGAAAATTTCCAAGATAGCCGCATGAACATGTCCATGCTTGAGGTTCCTAGCATCCGCATTTCTGGGAAGACATTGCACTTAGAAATTCCAAAATTTAGCTTTAAGTATCAGGTTCAATCAAGTACAGGAGAAAACACTACTATTATTCACTTTCTCGCACGAATGAATTTAATAGCTACGATCGATTTAGACAGCGAAGGACACCTCCGATTTGCATTTAACAATGAACCGATACAAAATTTTGTCGTGCTAGAAAGAACTGGGATTGTTGAGGCGTTAAGCGATGAGGGACTTTTGCAAATGCTCAATCAAGATATCTCTCAAGTTCTTAATGAATTTAAATTGGAGCTTCCTCTGCTATCTGGGAAAAAAGCCAAACTGAAATACATAGGGCTCAGCGAAGCGATCTCAGAGAAGTCGGCGGCGAACAACAATGCTCTTTCGATTTATCTAGACATTACCAGTCAGTAATAAAAATGCAATTGCTGCTAGGGGCCTGTACTCGTTTGACTAGACCTTTGAGTGCTTCAGACGGCCCTTAGGTGCGGAGGAAAGCGAAATAACACCGCAGGTGTGACAGCGCCACGTTGAAGATGGCATTTTGCTTTCCGACAAAGGATAAGAGACAAAATGCGGATCTAAAATGTCTAGTCAAACGAGTACAGGCCCTAAGACCTCTCAACTTCTCAGCGATCAGAGAGAGGAAAGGACTTCTAACATCAATTTTTTTTTGATAACAGTGGATTAAACAGCACAGAATCTATTTACTTTTTAGAGGAATGTGGCTACGAAAGTTCATGGCGACACGAGAAGTACAAATAGAGTCTGGCTGGAAGAATGTTTTGCTTCCTGCTTTTGAAAAGCCATATATGAATCAGCTGCGTCAATTTCTTCAAGAAGAAAGAAATCGCAAACAGGTCATTTATCCGCGTGCTTCGGAATTTTTTGCTGCTTTTAATGAAACCCCCTTTGATAACGTAAAAGTCGTCATCATTGGCCAAGACCCTTATCACGGTCCGGGTCAAGCGCACGGACTCTGCTTTTCGGTACTTCCAGGGACGCCCCTGCCACCTTCTTTAAAAAATATTTATAAAGAGCTCGAATCCGATTTAGGAATTCCTCCTGCTCAGACAGGTTACCTAATGCCATGGGCTCGACAGGGGGTGCTGCTTCTCAATGCCACTTTGTCGGTTCGCGCTGGACAAGCAGGATCTCACCAGAATAAGGGATGGGAGGAGTTTACGGATGCTGTTATTGATCAGATCAATCAGAAAAAGGAGCATGTGGCCTTTTTGCTCTGGGGCAGCTACGCCCAGAAAAAAGGGAAAAATATCGATCGAAGCAAGCACTATGTCATTCAAGCTCCACACCCCTCCCCTCTTTCCGCCCATCGCGGTTTTTTTGGAAGCAAACCTTTTTCTAAGATCAATCACTACCTTAGAGAAAAAGGACTTCAAGAAATTGATTGGTCCTTAGCGTGATGTAATTTTTTTTAGCCCTTGTTATTTTAACGCTGCATTTTAGACAAAATCTGACATTTTTAGTTCCTCCATCCTAAATTTTTGAAAAATTCGTTACAACTATAAACGAAATCCGGGGGGATCATATGGAGTCAGCTCGCTCTTTACCAATTTTAGAGATAAAAAATCACAATCGACGACTCTATTCAGAATTGCCACAAGCTCTTGTCAATTCCCCGGTAACTGCCGCGGCCATGCTGGATTCCATCTCGTTATTTGAATTGATGGGTTCTAAATGGATGTTGGCTGTTCCCTTATCTCGCTGGGATGAAGAGATCCATGAACACTGCTTCGATGAGGTCCGACACACTAAAATGGTTCAAGATGGAGCTAAGAAATTACGTTGGTCCATGACCTCAGAACAAATTCTTTTAGAAAATGAACTCAACAAGATTTTTTATCAAACAACCGAAGCTTATCTTTCTCAACTGTCCCGGAAAATTTTTAAGCTCACTTATCTCGGAAATAGAAATAAACAGTTTAGCCTTTCTGCTTACGCTATCTTGGCGTTTCTTATCGAAAGACGAATTATGAAAATCTACCCTAGTTTGGCGAAGCATGGACCGAACGAAGAAATCCGAATTTTGGCAAAACAAATCATTAAAGATGAGCGCAAGCATTTGGGATTTGTTGATGAAAAATTACAAGCCAGTCTCGATCAATTGCAGACGGATCAAAAAACAATAATAGATCTCGAGGAATCTTTGGCAGACACCTGGATGGAGAAACTGACCTATGCCGTTGCCAACAACTAAAACGGCTTTGTTGCTTCCAGGTTTGGATGCACTCTTTTCCAGCAGCCGTCTGAAGCGATGGATGCCGCTTCCTGAAATTCAAGAAAAGTTAGACAAAGCTTCACGGAAGCTCTCAAAACTAACAGGCACGTCGGAAGATCTCTATTCTTTTTTAAACCAACATCATCGCATTCACCTTATTGATTTCGACCGAACTCTCGTCTGTTTGACGGCCGTGCAGGTCGCTATCGCCGAAAGACTTCAACGTCTATTGAACTCTTGGGACCTGCTTCAGGGATGCAGTCATGGAGACATTGCTCGGAGCGTGCTCTGTGAAAGCATCTCTTTTGATGACGCCATTGAAATTTTGTGGACCTTTGCCGAATTGAGACAGACCTGCCCCCCGGGTCAGACTGCTAATGTGAGAACACTTTCCGGAGAGCCTCTGTTAGAGGCACAGATTCAATGGCTTGTTGCCAACCAAGCCCCTGTCAGTCAGTGGTCGGACCATCACCTTACTATTGGCGGAACCAAAGAATTTATCAGTGGACTTCAATCTCAAGCTCAAGAACATGGACTTAAAATCAAGCCTGTCTTACCCTATCCCATCCACTCGCCCGCCATGGAGCCGAGTTTTCGCGATCTTCTTCGGCAAGCATCACGGTGGACAATTCACCCACCCAACCAACCGGTTTTTTCTAGTCTCTGGTTACGGTATCTGACTACAGGAGAAGAGGTTTTTACTGAGGGTCTTGCTGGCTCTACCTCACCGGTTCGCTGGATGGAGACCTTAGAGGCTCTTTACAAAAATGAAAATGTACGCAAGTTTATCAACGTCGGTCCTAGTAACGCCTTAACGGGTTGGCTGCTTTCCAGTCCCAAGTACCCCGATATTCAAGTTGTAGAGAGCTGGGACCTTGCTGGCGAGCAGTTCCTTGCTGATGGGGAGCCCTGAGATGGACGCGTTGATATTCTATTCTCTTTTCTTATTGTCACTGCATGGGTTTCGCCACTGGTGGGGGCCTAAACTGATCCAAGGCCTTTTAAAAAGATGGCTGTCTGAAAAAAACGATTTTTACAAGATCCAAAAAAAAACGGTGACCGATCAACAGTTGGTTTTTGAAATGACGACTGTCCGGCAGTCTCAGTGGATCGACTTGTTGATCTTAGCCATCGCTTTATTGCTTATTGCCGTTCAATG
>JAGRAG010000068.1 GCA_020435025.1 Bdellovibrionales bacterium
GCCATCGCTGGTCCCTTCACAAAAAAACTTTTTGAACGGCCCGTTCCATGCTCAAACAGTCCTCGCCCAGCGGAGCAGCCATAAATGTCTGCACCGCAGCTGCGGAACTGCGCGTGGAACGGGCCGTTCAAAAAGTTTTTTTGTGAAGGGACCAGCGATGGCCGTCCGGATTTAGTCATAAAGGGTCGCCAAAGATTTAACGATACGTTATATTTATCACTGTGAAAGAATTCGATGAGTTAGTAAAACTAGAAAAAGTACTAGAACGCATTGAGCCCTTTGGCTCTGTTGAGAAGCTGGCTACGGTTGATCATGGTGGCCAGACGTTTCCTATTTATGGTTTAAGAATTGGCGCTGCTGAAAAACGCCTTCCAACTTTTGGGTTATTTGGTGGCGTTCATGGTCTGGAGAAAATTGGTTCTCAGTTAGTGACCGCTTATATTGACTACCTGGCCAATCAACTTTCATGGGACGCATCGCTTGTTGATCTGTTTCAAAAAAGCCGATTGGTTTCGATTCCTATGGTAAATCCTGTTGGTGTTTACTTTAATCGACGAAGCAATGGAAATGGCGTGGATATCATGAGAAATGGTCCCATAGATGCTGAGGTTGTTCCAGAAAAACCCAGTTTAGTCAGTGGACACGGAATTGGACCTTGGCTTCCTTGGTATAGGGGCCGTGACGAAATGGAAGTTGAGACACAGACACTTACTGATTTTGTAAGAAGAGAGCTGTTTGCTTCTGAAATGAGCCTCTCTTTGGATATTCATTCGGGCTTTGGGTTTAGAGATCGACTGTGGTATCCATATTCCAAGTCCAAAGAGAAGTTCCCACTTTTTGATCAGGCGATTGACTTTAAGAAATTGTTGAAAAAGAGTATTCCCTACCATGTTTACAAAGTTGAGCAGCAGTCGGATAGTTATTTGATTCAAGGAGATCCATGGGACTATCTTTTTGAAGAACATTATTCGGTTAACCAAGGTAAGTCCATT
The DNA here is from genome assembly GCA_020435025.1 of Bdellovibrionales bacterium. GTDB lineage: Bacteria > Bdellovibrionota > Bdellovibrionia > Bdellovibrionales > UBA1609 > JAGRAG01. Next base: position 993 of record JAGRAG010000068.1, read on the forward strand.
TACATTCCTTGGACTTTAGAAATGGGGTCTTGGTTATGGGTGCGCAAAAATCCGAAACAGTTGCTCTCTTATAAAGGTATTTTCAATCCTATGGTGCCACATCGATTTAATAGAGTGATGAGAAGGCACCGTCCTCTTTTAGAGTTGTTCCAGAAGGCCGTTTTTAATAACCGATCTTGGAGTGTCGTATGAATTGGTTGATTTTAAGAGGATTGGCTCGTCATCAGAAACATTGGGGAGATTTCCCAAAGCGGTTGGCCAGTCAGCTTAAGGGACGTGTCGAGTGTCTGGATGCTCCAGGATTTGGTTTAGAAGCGAATAGACCTTCACCGCTTTCAGTGAAAGAGATCATGTATGACTATAGAAGCCGCTGGATTCAAAAGCATTTTGAGGGGGATTGGGGAGTCTTAGGTCACTCTTTAGGTGGTATGGTCGCTTTGGAGTGGGCTCATAGATTCCCGGAGGATTTCAAAGCCGTAGCCGTTATGAATACGAGTTTTAAGGGACTCTCTCCGATTTGGAAGCGTTTGAGTAAAGACGCCGTTTTTTATATGAGTCAAATTTTATCAGCTAAGAATTCGGCAAAAAAGGAAGAGCTTATTTTAAAAATGATCACTAGGAAGGGGTCCGACCATTCTGAGACCCTCAAGGAGTGGTTGGAGCTTGAAAAGGTTCAACCTTCTAGTGTCAACAATGCCATTCGGCAATTGTTTGCCGCTTCAAAGTATAAAGCTCCAGAAGAAATTGAAGTGCCCCTTCTGGTTCTTTCAGGAGGGGGGGATAGGATGGTCGATCGCTCTTGTTCTCAAAAAGTGGCCGATCATTTCGCGGCAGAGTTACGACGGCATCCGACTGCAGGTCATGACATTGCTTTAGATGATGGCCGTTGGTTGGTCGATCAAATCAGTCAATTCTCAGCTTCTCTTAAGGGAATGAGGCCTTAATTATGCCCATAGCTCTTTTTAGTTGAGTATGAGTGTCGACCGCCACTCCTCTTGGAGAAGTTCTTTTATAGAAAGAGAGAATTGATTTCCTTTAAGGTCCAGAATCCAAAGTTTTTTAAGCTCTCTTGATAAGCCGACAGGAAAGTCTATAAGCCCGCAATAAGAAAGATCTAAAACTCGCAATTTTATTAAACCTAAAAACAACTGTTGGGGAATCACTTTAAGGTTTTTATTATAGTGTAAATCAATGATGTCAATTTCGGTTAACTGGGAAAAGGCTAACGGATCTATATCTGAAATGTCATTGTGATTGAGATACAAACCATAAAGTCCAGTGAGATTGGTGAAAAGTTTGTCAGAAATTTTAGTTAAGCTGTTTGAACTGAGATTTAGGGTTCTCAGTCCTGGTGTGTGTTCAAATAAGTCTTCAGGGATTTCAGTCAACTTGGGACTATGAGAAATGTAAAGCTGTCTTAGTTCACTGAGGTTTAAAAAAAGTTTTTTAGATAGAGTATCTAAATTGGGATTGTGTCCAATATTCAGCAAGGTCAATTCCTTCAACGGCAGAAAAATATCATCGGGGAGTTCGGAATACAGATTGCCGCTGACATGCAAAGAGCGAAGATGGGTGTTCTGAAGGAAGGCTTTGGAGGGCAGTTGCTGGATTTGATTGTCGTGTAAATTCAGAACCTCAAGCTCTAGGTTTTGAGAAAATTGATTCTCATGAATAGATTGCAACTGATTTTCACGAAGATCGATGACCTTCGCTTTTTTAAGGCGATGGAAGAGGTTAAAAGGCAAATGCGTTATCGCATTTTTACTTAAAACCACTTCAACCAGATAGGGGGTGAAGTGAAAAAACATCTGAGGAAGCGATCTAAAATGATTTTCAGTTAGATAAAGCCGCTTTAATTTTGGAGTGAATTTCAGCAGATCTTCTGGTAGGTCGATAAGTTTATTTTTGTTTAAATTGAGTATTTCTAGTTGAGTAAGTCCCGCTAAATCGTGGGAGTCTATTTTTATGAGTCCCTTGTCGTATAGTGAAAGCTTTCGAATGGATATTAAGTCGTTCGCTGTCCATGAAACACAAGGTTTGCCCAGCTGGGACTCTAGTTCCGAAACGACGAGCGTTTGCCTATCGCAGAGTTGGGCCTGAACTTGAGTGGGAATAAGAAAAAAGAAAACAACAAGCAAAATGACTCTCGCCATGGGTCCCCCTGACCATTTTTGGATACTTGAAAGATCAAATTCCAGCAAAATAAAGCCTGATCGGCTTTTTCGAGGTGATTATCGTTGACGTCTTCTTGATAAATGTCAAAGGCTCAGCTTGAAAAGGTTATGTTTGCGAGCTTTTGTCCCATAGGGTGTTTTAGAGAAGACTCAGATCGCACAGACGCTTTCTTGCGTGCGCCGTGTCGTTGGCGATGGGAGTCTTCAGTTGTTTCCTGAGGTGGGATTGGATAAGTTTTAGCCAGGAGGTCGAGCATGTTTGCAAACTCGAGAAGCGTGAAGTTGTTGTGTCGGGGAGTTTTAACGACTCTTTGTGGAGGAATTCTGTTGTCGGCTTCGGCTCACGAAATTACCACCAATGCTATGTATTTGCACAATGCTCCTAAATGGCTAAAACGAGTTCGTGTCGAAAAGGTCATCGACCGAATTCAATCTAAGCTTGAGTGGTCTACACGAAGAATTCATGGCTATTATTATACAGACGAACAGGCCTTTGCAAAGGCTCATGGTTTAGGCCCCAAGGCCATAGCTGTTACCAAAAGTTCAAAGTCGGGAATTGTTGTTCACCTTGGTCCTAAAATTACCAATAAGAATTTTGATTATCAATTTGGACATGAAATGGTTCATGTGATCATTGCACAGAAGTACAAAGGCGCTATCCCTAAGTGGTTGGAAGAGGGACTTGCTAACCACCTATCTCGTGCCCCTAAGGTTGATTATGAGGCTCTCAATCGTCACCCTCTGCCTCAAGACGTCACTAAATTAGCACATCCTTTTTCGGGTGAGGCCAGCTTGATTCATTTTCGTTATAAGGCCTCACAGGCATTGGCGGAAATGCTCAGTAAAAAATGCGATCTCGAAAATCTGATTCGATTGAGTGTCGAGAGAAAAATGGAAAACTACATAGAAACTTATTGTGAGATTAAAGACATTAATTTAGCTTTTCGCAAATGGGTGGAGTCGAAAGTCAAAAAGAAAGTAAAGAGCTAAATCTATAAAAACGTAAGCCTTTCCTTGCAGCAGAGTTCCTTCTTACAATTTGCAACCCATCTACTTTGCTCAAAAGACTCAGACAAGGTGGGCAGCTGCGCCGCTCACTTT